>JBOHHR010000248.1:0-16399 GCA_050725475.1 Gammaproteobacteria bacterium
GCCCTTGCTATCGTCGAGCAAACCCAGTGGAGCCTTCAATACGCGAAGGAGTTGATCGCTTGTATTGCTCGCATTCGCCGTCAGGTAGTCGGCGACCTCCGTAGCCAGCAACTCGCTGATCTGCACACCATCGGTTCGACCTTTCGCAGGGGCGAGGGCGTGGAAGATCAACTCCGCCAAACTGGAATGGAGAAACCGGTAGCATGCGGGTGTTCCCGCCAGCACCATCAGCGAGGAGGCTTTCTCACGCTCATTGGGGAGCCACTGGCCATCGAACCGGCTGGCGGGCGGGGCCAGATCGAACTGGGCCAGCGCCGCAAGCTTGTAGACCGTTGGCAGATTCAGGGCTCGAGCGCCGAAGTAATGCCGACGTACTCGGCGGAACAAGTCATCTCGGTCCAACCGGTCAATTTCCTCGGGGCTTGCGAGATCCCACAAGAGGTCGTCGAGTAACAGCAGATCGCGGCCGGTGAGTACCTCCAGCCTAGCCAAGCGCTCGGGGGCGAGGCCGGCGAAGGCGGGCTTGAGCGTCTCGACGACCCGCCGGAAACGCGCGGGTGAGGTCTCGAAGTCGATGACCGCGCCTTGCTGGGACAAGTCATCGGCCAGATCCCAATCGTCACCCCGATCCTGTTCGTCCGAAGGCACACGACGGGCGAGGCAGACAAAGGCCAGTCTTCCTTGCCCGATCTCAGCTTGCAAGCGATCAACAATAGAATTGACCTTGTCTGGAGCTTCGTGGCAATCGTCCAGGACAAAGAGGGAAGGACGCGAGAGGCGATGACGGGATCGAACGGGCGGGAGCCCTGATCTGATCCCGGAGCATTTGCTTGAAGTCCGGTGACTGTTCCAAGATATCGGCGGCCGCACGTCGGAGTTCGTCGACGGACTCCGGCGGGAGCTGGAAGCTCGTGGGAAGGCGTTTTAGTCGCTCCCGCCGCGCTTCGTCAGGGATCTGATCGAAGCTCACTTCGATCAGAAAATGATCGATGTCGTAGCAGCCGGTTTGGTCCAAGCCTTGTTTCGCCAACTCCCAGCACCGACCGATGGTGATGTCTTCGTCCCAAGTATTCATCAGGCCTCGGATCAAGCTCAAGGTCTCGAAGCTGTAACTGCTCAAAGTCACCGAGGCGGCTGATTGAAGGGCTGTAGGTGAACGGTACATGCTCCAGCCTTCCGATCTCCTCGTCGCTGATCGCGGTCTGTGCGTTTACCACGATGACGACCACGCGGCGGGTGTGCGGACGTCCAAGCGCTTTGAGCGCGTTCCATGCCCCTCCCGAAATGCTCACCAGATCCAGTACTGGACGAATGCCAAGGTTGTCACTGAGCCCACCGTCGAGCAAGTGGATGAAAGGCATCTTCTCTCGATTGAGCAAAGCGCGAGCACGCGATGCGGGCTGGTACTCGCGCGTGGATAAATCGCCCTTATCGAGCGCCTGCGCCGCCCACTCGGGCAGCGTGTGTGCACAGGATCCTGCGAAGTTCTGAAGGGTGATGGGGCTAAAGAGGATCGGTACGGCGGAAGAGGCGGCGACCGCGCGGGAGACTGGAAAGCGTGCGGCATCGGAGCACAGCAGATCGAACTGGCGCTGCTCAAAGCCGAATTGACCACCCAAAGTGATCTCGGTGGCGTTGATGATGACAAAGGGGCCACCTCGCGCCTGGATGTCCCCCATGGTTCTTCCTTCAAACAGGATCTCATCATAGTACGCCGCCGCGAGATCGCTGCGATGGTAAAGTGGGGACCATAAGCGCAACCACGAAGTTGGTGACAGCAAGCGCGCCCTAAGAGCGCCTTGCACGTCGTTCTTGAGGAATTTCTGCTCGAACTGTCCAAAGATCCGCTCGCCGAAGAGTCCATAATACGCCGCGGTAAAGCTCCCACCGGACAGCGAGGAGATCATGTCTACCTCATCGAGAAGACGGCGGCGTTTTCCGTCCCAGGTGATGTACGTGTGGGCAAGCTCCTCAAGGACCCCATACGTAAACGCTGCTGCACGCGTCCCTCCTCCGGAGAACGCGAGCACAACGAGTAGCGAATCCGAACGCGTCGTGGGAGCTGGGTTATCGATATAGTAGCCGTAGCGGGGTTCAACCCGGAGAATCTTATGATTGATAGGGTAGTGGGCGGTACATCCGTTGAGCAACATCAGTAGGAAGAGATGATGAACAGCGCACCGGTTTGTTTGGCGTCGGTCTTGAGCGTTATTACGCATCTACAGAGGGGAAGTGCGGATCTTCCTTGACCCGCCACGCCTGGCGCAGATGTCTCCGCTCGTGAGCCGCGTGCATCGCCAAGTACGGCCCGAGGGACAATGTGAACCAAGTCGTAGTCGGATTGGGTACCCTGGTTTTGGCAAAGTCTAGTCCCTCCGCCTTAAGGAGCGCTGTGAGAAAACCCTCCTGCACCGCGAAAAACGACGGAGCAACCTCTGAATAGGGGCGTGCGCTCGAGGGGACATAACCTTTCGACGCCTCGAACTTTTTTCTCCAAGGAGCTTCGGCAAGACGCACCACCCATCTTTCGAGCATGCGGTATCGGAAAGGGCCTTGGCCCAATAGGCCCCGCGCGAACGCATTGCTTATGACCTGATCGAGGTGCGCTAATACCCCACGTCCGGTCACCCCGAGATGCTCTACACCTTCGGCAATAGACCATTCACGGGCACTCGGATGCCAATTGAACTGCGCATCGCTAAGGCCTGCGAGCAGCTCCTCCGCATCCGACCGGATCGCTTGGAACTGCTGTTGCAAGTTTTGTGGGTCGTCGATCAACACTGCGCTTGGCACGTAAGCCGGCTTGGACCCCGGCTATCACGCGGTTCTCCAGTGCGGAGGGATGGTCTTTTCGAAGTAAGGCAACCCTTCGATTCGGCGCATCCAATCCGACAAGCTCGCGCCAATGAGCGGGCGGATGGCCAGATCGGGTTTCTTGCGCTCCATGCGCAAGGCCAGCGCAAGCCAGGGATAGAGTGTGAGATCGGAAGCCGAAAGCGCGTAGACCAAGTACTCGCCGTGCAGCTCCCGCTGGAAGCGCGCCAGCTCTAAAGCCAATGCCTCGCGGCCTATAGCGATCGTATCGAGATCCCATTCCGATTCCGGTTTAAAGAACAACTCGCCTCCAAGCTGCCCCAAGGCAGGCGCCAGATATTCGGTCTCTTGAATAAGCCGCCGCACGATGGCCCGATGCCGAATGTCCTGCGGGAAAAGCCTGCCATGACCCGCCTGCGGATACTGTTCGTCAAGGTATTCAAGGATGGCGACGGATTCATACAGCACGAAGTCTCCGTCTTCGATCATCGGCACTTTTTGGCGTGGATTCAGCCGTGTGAACTCCGGCGTTCGCAGATCACCGCCAGAGAACGAGAGCACAGTCAGCTCATAGGGCAGCCGCTTATGTTCCAGCGCCAACCACACCCGCCATGCATAGGGGGAACCCGAGCCGTAATAGAAGGTAATAGACATGCGCTCTTCGTCGTCCTCCTACCCTAGATTTCAGAACCGCCTAATTGGTAACCGACGATAATACGCTCAGAGTGGGGATCAACACCACGTGTAGCGCAGCCCGTGTAGGTCGGAACCGTCTTTTCGGTTTCCGACGCATGGGTGACGGGTGAATACCTTCGATGAACCGCATCGCTTTGTGCGATCAATCGGCGCCATCGGGTGAGTGGACGCTGTTTTGTTGGAACCCGTGGAGCCGGTTCCGACCTACAATGTGGCTATGTCGAACTATGCGCTACGGGCCCGGAAGGGTATTTTTGGTGATCAGCCGGTACGTCTCTTCGTAGATCCGCTCACGTGACCCGATCGCGACCAGTTCGACCACACAACCCGCCGCGATGCGATAGAGGATGCGAAGTCGCCCCACGCGGAAACTCCGCAGGCCGTCAAGCTCATCCTTGAGCGCTGTGCCGCACAACGGATTGGAGAGGACCCGCTCAAGCGCGCTGCGGACCTTCTTCTTGATCCGTGGGTGTAAGCCACCGATAAGGGCGGCAATCTGGGGCGGTGCACGGAGTCGGTGGTGCACCGGTCTTAGTCACCGCCAGTTAAAAGTTCCTCTAGGGTATAAAGCTTAGCCTTTTTGCTCTTCAGTGCCGCAAGCCCGGCGCTGATTTCGCTCATCAAAGCGGGGTCGCGATGAATGGCAATGGTCCCTTTCCAGCTTTCGTGCTCGCTGGGGCTGACCAGCACGGCGGCAGGACGGCCATTCTTGGTGATAACGACCTCTTCGTCGGTGGACAGGACGTCGTCCACCAGACCGCTCAGCTTGGTCTTGACCTCAGATAGCGGGAGTGTTTTCATGCTCGGGATCCGATAATCGGTTGACCATAATTCTGACCAATCTACGTCGGGCCGCGCCGAATGTCAACGCTACTTGACCGATCTCCTGCCCGGTAATCCGTTCGATCTGCAACATTTGGAGCAAAGCGAAAATGCGCTTTTAGGATGCGAAAGATTTCAGGCAGCGAATTTTTCGAAGTGACTCGCCCTGCGCCGCGCCCTGGGTGCTTTAATCTAACCCCAGCTTCTCAAGCCGATACCGCAGCGCCCGAAAGCTGATCCCGAGCAGCTTGGCCGCTGCCGTCTTGTTCCATCGCGTCTTCTCCAGCGCCGCCAGGATTTTTTGCCGCTCCACGTCATCGAGGTACGAGTCCAAAGCATGGTTGGATGGATGTGGCGGCCCCGCTTTTTCGCTGCTGGGGAGCCTGAGATCGGCGGCTTCTATGGTGTTGCCCTCGCACAGGGTCAAAGCGCGCTCCAGAATATTCTCAAGCTCGCGCACGTTACCCGGAAAGGCGTAGTCTTTGAGCGCGGCCAGCGCTTCCTTGGACAGCCCGGCTTTGCCCGCTTTTAAGCCAGAAGCCAGCTTCTCCAGCACCCGGTCCACCAGCGCCGGGATGTCTTCGGCACGCTCCCGCAACGCTGGGACATTGAGCTGGATCACGTTGATCCTGTAGAACAGGTCTTGCCTGAACTTTCCTTCCTCCACCAGCTCGGCGAGGTCCTTATGAGTGGCGCTCAAGATGCGTACATCCACCGCCACCTCGGTTTGGGTCCCCACCGGGCGCACCGCCTTCTCCTGGATCGCACGCAGAAGTTTTACCTGCATGTGCAGCGGCAACTCGGCCACCTCATCCAGGAACAGAGTCCCGCCTTGGGCCGCCTGGAACAATCCCTCTTTGTCGGCCACAGCGCCCGTGAAGCTGCCCTTCTTGTGACCGAAAAATTCGCTTTCCATCAAGTCTTGGGGGATGGCACCGCAGTTGACCGGCACAAAGGGTTGATCGGCACGCGGCCCTTGCTCATGGAGCATGCGTGCGACAAGTTCTTTGCCGGTGCCTGATTCGCCGCTGATATAGACGGGAGCCTGGCTGCGAGCGAGCTTGGCGATGGTCGCTCTCAGTTGCTGAATGGCTGGTGACTCCCCCGTTAGGCCCAGCAACTTGGTCTCGGACGGCCGCTCGGAGAGCTTCAGCGCCGTATTCACCAGTTTTCGTAGGATCTCCAGATCGACCGGTTTGGTCACAAAGTCGAAAGCACCGGATTTCAAGGCATGGATCGCCGTTTCCATGCTGCCATGCGCCGTTATCACCGCAACCGGAACGGAGGTGTAGTGCTTCTGTATATGGCCCACGAGCTCGATGCCATCCCCGTCGGGGAGTTGCATGTCCGTGAGGCACAGATCGAATTGATTGTTTTTCAGCAAGTTCTTTGCTTGTGCGAGGTTCGGAGCGGCCTTGCAACGAATGTCCATGCGCTGCAACGTGATCTCCAGCAAGTCCCTTATGTCCGGCTCATCATCGACGACCAGCGCCAAGGGGTATGCCGTCGCCCAATTAGGTCTCAACTGTCTGTCCGGCATCGAGTATCCTGAGAGCTTGTGGAAAAATCGTCGCGAGCGACGAGAGGTCGCGTTGCATCCTCGGCGCGCCAAACAGGGCCGCCTTCGGCCCCGGCCAGCTTCGCTGGCGCTCGGGTACTCGCCCCTGGCCCTGGCTTTCCGCCGCAGCGCAGGAGCGTTTCGTGCGGAACGAAACGAAGCGCAAGCCCCGAGGGGCGAGTCTCACGGATGAGACGAGCAACCGGAGCGTATGTTGAAATACATGAGGATTCCGAGCACCACCGGAACGCGAACTCCCGAGTACGGCAGATTTTTTCACAAGTCTCTGAGTGCTTCTCCTTTCATGTAGCGTAGACCATCGTTTTGGGAGTGCAAACGTCTAAACCACTCGATTGTCCTTAAACCATGAGTTGCTGTCGGTCCGGGTGGGCGAATTGGATGCGGAAGCAGCAGCCTTCGGCGGAATTGGCGTACAGGGTAAGGCTGGCCTGATTTGCCTCGCACAGCTCGCTGGCAAGGTACAACCCTAAACCCGTCCCTTCGCGCTCGCTGGTGAAAAAGGGTTCGAACACCTGTTCCGCGATTTCCTGCGGGATCCCGGTGCCGTGGTCGATCACATCCAGATACGGACGACCTATACCGGGTCTTACACCGCAGCGCAGTTCCAGCAGCGGCTTGCCTTTACTGTAGCGCAGTGCGTTTTCGCACAAGTTCCATAGCACCTGCCTGAGTTGGCCCGGGTCGATGCGGATCCGAACGTCCGCGGGAGCAAGAGTGAAGATGATATCCTCTGGCCCTAGCCCTTTTTGGGTGAGTAGTTCCTGCACAAAAGCTGCAACCCAGGGCCCGATGGCGAACGTTTCGGGCGCGGCAGGATCACGCCGGCCGATGCCGAGGATATCTTCCACGATGCTGTTGATGCGGGTGGTGTGGTCCCGGATGATGCGCGTCATGCGCAGTTCTACCTCGGAAAGGGCCGATGACTCGGACAGCAGTTGGCTCGCGTGGCTGATGGCGCCGATGGGATTGCGGATCTCGTGCGCGATGCTGGCGGTCAGCCTCCCCAGAGACGCGAGCTTGAGTTGCTGCGCGCGCTGGCGCATGACGGCGGTATCTTCCAAAAAGATCAGCGTCCCGGAAAGAGAGCCGTCGCCTAGCTTAGCGAGAGAGACCTGGACTTCGGTGGCGCGCTCGCCGGGCCTGATGAGGGTTGAGCCCATGTCCGTGTTCTCCAACCAAGTAGCCGCTAAGCGATCCAACTGCGGCGCAACTTCGGCCAACATAAGCCCATCCACCGAGCCTGCGCGGCCCAGCAGATGCAACGCCGATTCGTTGGCGATGCGGATCCTCCGCCCGGAGTCAACGGCGATGATGCCGGACTGCATGCGCTGTACGATATGCTCGTTCAGCCGCGCGAGGTTTGCCAGGTCAATGGCGCGCTGGGCGGCGAGCGCCTCGCTCTCCCGCACCCGCCCCGAGAGCAGGTGCGCCAGGAAGGCGGTGGCAAAGAACGCTATCCCGAGTAAACCGGCCTGGGTGTAATCCGCGGGTTCCATGAAGCGGAGCCACGCGTAACCCTCTTGCACCAAAACTGCGAGCGAGGCCGCAGTGGCAAAGAGCAGAGCGGTGCGCCCGCCGGTGAGGATCCCTCCGCCTGCGATACTGACCACCAACAGGATCCCCAAGCCGCTTTCTACGCCCCCGCTGGCATACAACATCAAGGCGAAAACGAACACATCGAGCAGGACTTGGCCCAGCACTTGTACCGTATGGTGATAAGTCCTGTAGGCCACCGCCGCATGGGCCAAGAGAGCGAACAGCAGATAAGCGACGGCCGCGGCTTGAAAGAGCAGCGGGTCGTAGGTTCCCAAGGGACGCGGCAGAGTATGGGCAAGAACCAGCAGCACAAAAAGACAGGCGATGATGATGCGATAGAAGTTAAAATACCGCAGCGCTTTCCAGGCGGTCGGCGAGATAGTGATCCTCGGAAGTATGAGTGCAGTCATTCGAGCGGTAGCACGATGGCGGTTTCTGGGCGCAGGAGTCTGGGATTGGCTACTCGGGGGTCCTCCATAAGACCATAATAGCCGTGAAACAAGGCCTTTCAATGTCACCGAGAAGAGCAAAATCCCGTGTGCTTTTCGACCTTAGCGACTTTCTGAGCGCTGACAGCCGCTAATCTGGCGGCATAATCGGCTATCATGTAACGGCAAGGGCGACACCCAGAGTAGAGATGAATCTGCACGAATACCAAGCCAAGAAACTGTTTTCCGAGTATGGCATCCCGGTGCCGCCCGGGCTGCCCGCGCATTCCATCGAAGAGGCGCTGCGCCACGCGGACTTCGTCGGCGGGCCCGGATGGGTGGTCAAGGCGCAGGTGCATGCCGGTGGCCGAGGCAAGGCAGGAGGGGTGAAGCTTACCCGTGATCTCGGGGAGCTCGAGCACATCGTACGCGGCATGCTGGGAAAGCGCTTGGTGACCAAGCAGTCCGGGCCCGAGGGTCAGCCCATAGACTGTGTTTTGATCCAAAAGCAGCTTCCTTTGGAGCGAGAGTTCTACATCGGGATGCTGCTCGACCGGAGCAAGAGCCGGATCACCGTCATCGCCTCCGGCGAAGGCGGTATGGACATCGAACAGGTGGCGGCCGAGCATCCGGAAAAAATCACCCGCGTCCTCATCGATCCGATTCTGGACCTCGAGCGGCATCAGTGCAGCCGCATCGGGTTCGGACTCGGGCTGAATGATGCCCAGCGCAAAGAGCTCAACGGGATCCTACTCGCCTTGTTCCGTCTGTTTATCGACAAGGACCTAAGCTTGGTCGAGATCAATCCACTGGTCGTGACCCGGGAGGGACGGCTGCTGGCCCTGGACGCGAAGATCTCAGTAGACGATAACGCGCTTTTTCGCCAGAGTGCCCTGGAGGAGTGGCGGGATCCTAATCAGCTCGACCCGAAAGAGGCCATCGCCAAGCGCTACGATCTCAACTATGTGGCCTTGGATGGCGACATCGGGTGCATGGTAAACGGTGCCGGCTTGGCGATGGCCACCATGGACATCATCAAGCTTCTGGGTGGGGCTCCGGCGAATTTCCTGGATGTCGGGGGCGGGACCACGGCGGAGAAAGTGGCGGAAGCCTTCAAGCTCATTGTCTCCGACCCCAAGGTGAAAGCGATTTTAGTGAATATCTTCGGGGGCATCGTGCGTTGCGATCTTATCGCCGATGGAGTGATCAAAGCGATGCGCAGTGTAGGGATTAAGGTGCCGGTGGTGGTGCGCTTGGAGGGTACCAACGTGGAGCAAGGGCGGGAATTACTAAAGCAAAGCGAGCTTGCGATCGTTACCGCGGAGGATCTGGACGAAGCGGCACGCAAAGCCGTCGCCGCGGCCAGGGGGGACTAAACATGGCGGTGCTGGTCGACAAAGACACCCGCGCCCTCTGCCAAGGGTTTACCGGCAAACAGGGGACTTTTCACTCCCAGCAAGCCTTGGATTACGGCACCAAACTGGTGGGCGGCGTTACCCCTGGGCGCGGCGGCCAAACCCACTTGGGCCTGCCGGTGTTCGACACCGTCGAAACCGCAATGCGGGAAACGGGCGCCACGGCCAGCATGATCTTTGTCCCTTCGGCATACGCCGCGGAGGCCATCACCGAGTCCGCTGAAGCTGGGATCCGCATTATCGTGTGCATCACCGAAGGGATCCCCGTGCTCGACATGCTCAAGGTCAAGGCCAGCCTCGCGCAGCGTTCCGCGATTTACCTGATCGGGCCTAACGGCCCGGGTATCATCACCCCGGGTCAATGCAAGCTCGGGATCATGCCCGCAGAGATCCACCGTCCGGGATGCATTGGCATCGTCTCGCGCTCGGGCACCCTGACCTACGAAGCCGTGCGCCAGACTTCACTCTGCGGCTTAGGCCAGAGCACCTGCATCGGCATAGGCGGGGATCCGATTCAAGGCATGAGCTTTATCGATTGCCTGCGCTTATTCCAGGCCGATCCCGAAACGGAAGGGATCATCATGGTGGGGGAAATCGGCGGCGCCGCGGAGGAAGAGGCGGCGGCTTTCATCGCGGCCGAGGTAAGCAAGCCGGTCGTGGCTTACATCGCCGGGGTGACGGCGCCGCCGGGCAAGCGCATGGGACACGCGGGGGCTATTATCGCGGGGGGCAAGGGCACGGCCGAGGAGAAATTCACCGCTCTGGAGCAGGCCGGCGTCAGTACCGTGCGATCACCGGCCGAGATTGGCCAGTGTATGGCGCAGCGCTTACAGGCGAGGTAAGAGCTTGTGAAAAAATGGTCGCGAGCGAAGGAAAGTCGCGTTCCGCCGGAGTGCAGGAACCGGAGTGTATAGTCAAATACATGAGGATTCCGAGCACCGCCGGAACGAGAGGTTCCGAGCGCAGTAGATTTTTTCACAAGCTCTGAGCCCAGACCGCGTGGATCCCAAACTGCGCCTGGCCTTAGCTCAGCTCAACCTGCGGGTCGGCGATATTTCCGGCAACACCGAGCACGTCATCGCGGCCGCTGTGCACGCGCGGGAGCAGCTCCAGGCTGATGTGATTTTGTTTCCGGAGCTTGCCCTCACCAGCTATCCACCCGAAGATCTGTTACTGCGCCCGGGGCTACACCGGCGGATAACGGCCGCCATGGAGAAGCTGCGACATGCAGTGCACGGTATTGCGCTCATTGTCGGCCATCCGCACAGCGAGGGAGGCGAGCTTTTCAACGCCTGTTCACTCATCCGCGACGGACGAATCGAAGCCACCTACCGCAAGCAACACTTGCCTAATTATTCGGTATTTGATGAAAAGCGCTATTTCTCACCGGGCGGGGAAGCGCTGGTGTGCGATCTGAAAGGGATCCCAACGGCGCTCACCGTGTGCGAGGACATCTGGGTGCCCTCGACAGCGGCGCAGGCGCGCTTGGCGGGAGCGCGCTTGATCCTCAACATCAACGCTTCCCCGTACCACATGGACAAACCGCTGCAACGGGAGGAAGTCCTGAGGGCGAGCGTCAAAGAAGGTGGGCTTCCGATCGTGTACCTCAATCTGGTCGGGGGGCAGGACGAATTGGTGTTTGACGGCGGCTCCATGGCCATGGACGCCGAAGGCCGGATCGTTTTTCGGGCGCCCGATTTTGAGGAAGGGATCTATCGGGTGGAGATCGAATGCCAGAGCGAGAAAAGCGTGCGCGTGCGGCCGAGTGAGCAGGTAGCGCCTGTTCTGGCGGAAGAGAGTGTATATAAGGCGCTGGTTATGGGAGTGCGCGATTATGTCGACAAGAACCGCTTCCGGGGCGCCGTCTTGGGGCTTTCCGGCGGAATCGATTCGGCGCTAACACTGGTCATCGCCGTGGATGCCTTGGGCAAGGACAGGGTGGAGGCGGTATCGATGCCCTCGCGTTACACATCTTCCATGAGCCTAGAGGACGCCCGGGAACAGGCCGAAATCCTTGGGGTTCGCTACCATGTTGTTCCCATAGAAAAACCGGTCGAGACCTTCAATGATTGCTTGGCCGAGGTCTTTTCCGGACTGCCACCCGACGTTACCGAAGAAAACATCCAGGCCCGTTGCCGCGGGGTGTTGTTAATGGCGATCTCAAACAAAAGAGGGCTAGTGGTGCTGGCAACGGGGAACAAGAGCGAGATGGCGGTTGGGTATGCGACCTTGTATGGGGATATGGCGGGGGGCTTCGCGCCGCTTAAAGACCTATCGAAAACTTGGGTCTATCGTTTGGCGCGCTGGCGCAACCGCTTACGTGCGGTTATCCCCGAGCGGGTCATAACACGCCCTCCCTCGGCGGAACTTAAGCCCGAGCAAAAAGATACCGACAGCCTTCCGCCGTATGAGATCTTGGATCCGATCCTGGAGCGATACATCGAGCGTGACCAAACCCCGAGAGAAATCGCCGCCGCGGGTTTCGATCCCGCTGTGGTGAGGCAGGTCGTGGCCTTGGTCGATCGCAATGAATACAAGCGCCGCCAAGCCGCACCGGGTGTGCGCATCACGGAACACGCGTTTGGACGCGATCGGCGTTATCCCATCACCTCGGGGTATGAGGAGACAACCGTATGAGGAGACAACCGGCTCATGGGGACTTCGATGAATTCGGAGTGCCCGCCCTAAGTGATTGACCCATGGAGCAAAGCAAGAACCGCGCTTTTCGCTATGCGATCGAAGTGCCCTTCATTTAACCACCAGCCCCTTCACGTCCGCCACGCCGGGATGGCTGGGGTAATTGCGCTCCAGCACCCGCATGGCATCGGCCGCCAAATCCTCGAGCTGCAGCGCTTTGTAGGCCCGGACCAAAAGCGCCAGGGCTTCCGGCATGGCGGGGGCTTGTTGGTAGTTTTCCACCACGTACAGGGCACGGTTAGCGGCCGCCAGATAAGCGCCCCGCCACATGTAAAAATTGGCTACATTGACCTCGTGCTGCGCTAGGATGTTGCGCAAGTACATCATGCGTTTTCGGGCGTCGCGATTGTATTGGCTGTTGGGAAAGCGTTTCGTCAGCTCCGTGAAGTCGCGGAAGGCCTGTACGGAGGCGCCCGGATCGCGCTGAGAGGGATCGCTCGGCAGATAACGCTGAGCCAGTCCTTTACCTTGGTTGAAGTTCGCCAGCCCCTTTAGGTAATAGGCATAGTCCACGTGCGAGTGTGTGGGATAGAGCTTGATGAAGCGGTCACAGGCCGCGATCGCGGAAGCCGACTCCTCGGTTTTATAGTAGGCGTATGCCAGATCGAGCTGGGCCTGCTTGGAGAAATCACCAAAAGGGTAGCGTGCTTGCAGCTTTTCGTAGTATTCGATGGCTCTCTCATAGTATTCCGACTGCAGTGCGTCTTTCGCTTCGCTGTACAGCTTATCCTCCGGCCATTCCTCCACCGGATCTTTCTTGTCCCCAAACAAAGCGCAACTCGCGAGCAGAAGCGTGAATCCAATGGCGGTCAAAGTGCGCATGCGATACCCTCAACAGTGAAATCAGCCCAGCATTGTAATGACCGCAGGAAATCAGGGCAATCGAGAGCAAACTCTTCCGGGCACCGGTATCACCGGCGAACCCCTGCGAACGGTGCTGGGGGATGAGCTTAAGGGGCTGCGCTTGGACCAGGCCTTGGCCCAGCGCTTTCCCGCATACTCGCGTACCACCCTAAAGCGTTGGATCTTGGACGGCAAGGTGCGGGTGGATCGAAAACCTCCACGGCCAAGAAATCCGGTCCGGGGCGGTGAACAGGTGGAAGTCTGGGCCCAAGCCGAGATCTGTGGCGAGTGGCAACCCCAGTCCATCGTTCTCGACGTTTTGTATGAGGACGAGGATCTGATCGTCCTCAACAAGCCAGCCGGTTTGGTGGTCCACCCCGGGGCAGGAAATCGCGATGGCACTTTGTTGAATGCCTTGCTGCACTTCGAGCCCGCCTTGGCGACGCTTCCGCGGGCGGGGATCGTGCATCGTCTGGACAAGGACACCTCGGGCATCATGGTGGTGGCGCGCTCGCCGAGGGCCCAAACGAAACTGGTGCAGGAGCTCTGCTCGCGCTCACTGAAACGCGAATATCAGGCCGTGATCAATGGCCTGGCGATCGCCGGCGGAACAGTGAACGCGCCCATAGGCCGGCACCCTACCCTGCGCACCCGCATGGCGATAACGGAGCGCGGCAAGCCGGCGTGTACGCACTATCGGGTGATAAAGCGGTTTCGTGCGCATAGCCACCTCCGGGTCCGCTTGGATACCGGGCGCACGCACCAGATCCGGGTTCATATGGCGCATCTGGGTTATCCGCTCCTCGGGGATCCCCTCTATGGGGGACGTTTACGGCTGCCGCCGAGTGCGACGCCGGATCTGGCCGCCTGCCTCAAGGGATTCAAGCGCCAGGCCTTGCATGCGGCGCGGCTTGAGCTGCGGCATCCGGGCACAGATGAGCTTTTGGCGTGGAGTGCCCCTTTGCCTCCGGACTTCAGCGCCTTGCTGGCCGCTCTCGCTGCCGACCTTGCGGAGAAGCGGTGAGAATGAGGGCTCGATCTGCGTTTATTATTCCCGACTGGCCAGCGGCGCCCTGGATCAAAACCTATGCTACGACGCGCTACGCCGGGGGCGTGAGCCTCGCCCCTTACGACAGCCTGAACCTGGCGGCGCACGCGGGAGACACCTCGGCTGCTGTGAGCGCAAATCGCGAATTCGTCAAGCGCGAGCTATCTATCCCCTCTGAACCCGCATGGCTGGCGCAACCACACGGGGGGCAAGTGATCGATCCCAGCACCGACAATGAACGCAAAGCTGATGGGGCGTGCACCCGCAAGCCGCAAACGGTCTGTGTGGTGATGACGGCCGATTGCCTGCCCATCCTGCTCTGTGATCGGGCAGGAACGCAGGTGGCCGCCCTGCATGGGGGCTGGCAAGGACTTGCAAGCGGCATCATCGATTCCGGCTTAGAACGCATGCAGTGCAACCGCAGCGAAATCCTGGCGTGGCTGGGCCCTGCCATCGGCGCCAGGCATTACGAAGTCGATGCCCCGGTGCGGGACTCGATGCTGGCGCGGTATTTCTCGTGCCGCAAGGCTTTTGAAGCGTCCCACGCCGAGCATTGGTTTTTTGACTTATATGAAGCCGCCCGGATTTTGCTCGCTAGAGGCGGGGTAGAAGCGTTCTACGGCGGTGAGTTTTGCACCTATGCCGACCCCGAGCGTTTTTTCTCCTATCGGCGCGAAGGCGTCACCGGTCGCATGGCGAGTCTTATTTGGATCGAAGAGCTTTCGGAACCAAAAGGAGCGTGTGACTAAAATCGGGATAGGGAGATCACCCGGGATATCTCCTCTCAGACGGAGCCGCATCTCATCCTAGGAAGCCGCGGCTGGCGCAGGTAGGCGAGAGCTCTATCACACTGATAACCTAAACGAATGCCTGAGACCCCGGAACAAAGAGCATGCCGCGAGATCGACGCCGATCTGACGGCCGCCGGTTGGCTGGTCCAAGGCCGCGATGAGATGGATCTCACCGCTGGGCGCGGCATCGCCGTGCGTGAGTTCCCGATGAAGTCCGGCTTCGGCTTCGCTGACTACCTGCTCTATCTCGACCGCAAGGCCGTGGGCGCGGTTGAAGCGAAGGCCGATGGAACGCTCACCGGCGTCGAAGAGCAATCCGCGAAGTATGCCGCCGGCTTGCCCGATAAGCTGCCCGCATACAAGCGCCCGCTGCCGTTCCTGTTCGAGTCCAATGGCGCAGTGACCTATTTCACCAACGGCCTCGACCCCGCGCCGCGCAGCCGGCAGGCCTTCAACGTTCCCCGGCCCGAGACCATGGCGGAATGGATAGCGCAGTCGGCGCAACTCCGCACCCGCCTCAAGCAACTCCCGCCACTCGACGAGTCTCGCCTCTGGAGAGTCCAAGCCCAGGCCATCCGCAATCTCGAAGCATCCTTCAGCCAAGCCGATCCGCGCGCCCTCATCCAGATGGCGACCGATTCCGGGAAGACCTTCACCGCCGTCAACATCGCCTATCGCCTGCTCAAGCACGCCAACGCCAAGCGCATTCTGTTCCTGGTTGATCGCGGCAACCTCGGCAAACAGACCGAGGACGAGTTTGCCAACTTCCAACCAATCGACGATCCGCGCAAGTTCCCGACCCTCTACCCCGTCCAACGGCTCAAGAGCAACTCGATTAACCCGGCCGCCAAGGTCGTCATCACCACCATACAGCGCCTTTACTCGATGCTGAAGGGCGAGGCCGAGTTCGACCCCGGCAACGAAGAAGGCTCGGGATTCGATTCCGCCAAGCCTTGGCAGGGCGAGCCACCCGAGGTGGTTTCCAACGCCGGCATCCCGCCGGGGTTCTTCGACTTCATCATCGTGGACGAATGCCACCGCTCCATCTACGAGCTGTGGAGCCAGGTGCTGCTCTACTTCGACGCGTTCCTTATCGGCCTCACCGCCACCCCCGCCGGCAAGACCATCGGCTTTTTCAACCAGAACCTCGTCATGCAGTTTGGCCATGACGAGGCGGTGACCGACGGCGTGAATGTGGATTTCGACGTCTACCGCATCCGCACCCGCGTCACCGAGCAGGGCGCCACCATCGAGGCAGGCGATACCGGCGTCTATGTGGACAAGCGCCACAAGCTCACCCGCGCCGAGCGGCTGCAACTGCTCAACCAAGATCTGACCTACACCGCCAACCAGCTCGACCGCGATGCGGTCTCGGAAAGCCAGATCCGCACCGTGCTCCAGCAGTTCCGCGACATGGTGCTACCCGAGGCCTTCCCCCGGCCGCGCCGAGGTGCCGAAGACCCTGATCTTCGCCAAGGACGATTCCCACGCCGACGATATCGTGCGGCTGGTGCGCGAGGTATTTGCCCAAGGCAACGAGTTCTGCCAAAAGATCACCTACCGCACCGGCTTCACTAAGCGCACGAAGAAGGTCAAGAACGACGACGGCACCGAGTCTGAGGTGACCGAGTGGGTCAAGATCTCCAGCCTCACCCCGGATGAAATCCTCGCCAACTTTCGCAACAGCTTCTTCCCGCGCATCGCCGTGACCGTGGACATGATCTCCACCG
>JBOHHR010000249.1:0-6161 GCA_050725475.1 Gammaproteobacteria bacterium
CAGCACCCGTGATCATCATGAGCGGAATCAGCGATCACGATGCCCGGAATCAGCGATCATCTTCCGTCGGAATCAGCGATCACAATCGACCGGAATCAGCGATCACAATGGTCCGGAATACACACTGTATCGAGAGCTGGATCAACAGTTTCCAGGGAGCTTGTTCATTTTATCCACTCGCGCCATAGAGGCATGGCTTGCAAGCACTGTGGCTGGCTTCGAAGAAGAAGTAGCGGAAAGGGGTTGTCTGAATTCCGTAGCTCGTTGGGCTTACGGCACCGATCGCATTGATGAGGGCGTGCTCCGCGCGCGATATCTGAAACACAATAAGGATGTACTGGGGTACTTCTCTGGCCGTCCCGACTTCTTGGTGGTCGATGTGACGCGCGATAATCCGTGGACGCCTTTATGCGAATTTCTTGGGCTTCCTGTACCTGAGGCTCCCTTTCCGCATCTCAATCGCCGCGCAACACCGTAACCCAAAAGGTGAGCTTTATCACAGGTGCAATACTTTTTCGATCATAATCTCGGGGGGCCATTTATAGCTGGAGCACCCTGACGATCTGTTTGGCGTCGGCAAGCGTCAAGCCGAAGTGCTCGATACGGTGGCACGGTCTCTTCAAAACACTGCGGCCCTAACAGAGAAAACCGGATAGACCAGGATAAACACGGATAAAACTCACCGCTTCCCTTGAGCCTCTAACCACGCCTGGAACATCAACACGTTCCATACGCAATTCTCCCAGTTTCGCGCACCGGAGAGATGCGCCCGCCATTTCCGGCGAATAGGCTCTGGATGGAAAAAACCTTCCTGCTTCAGCCTGCCTTCCGCGAGCAACGCTTCCGCCCAGTCTCGCAGCGGCCCGCGCAACCAAGTATCGATAGGCACCCCGAAGCCCATCTTCGGGCGTTCGACTAACTCCTGCGCCACATACTTGTAAAGCACTTGTCTCAGGATCCACTTGTTCTGGCCATTGCGAATCTTCATGTAAAGCGGCAGCCGCCAGCCGAACTCCACCACTCGGTGATCAAGAAATGGTACCCGTGTCTCCAGGCTTACCGCCATGGCCGCACGATTCAACTTTACCAGAGCGATATCCGGCAAATAACCCACACCATCCAGAAACATCAGCCGTTGCTCGAAACCCGGAAGGTTTGCCCATTGGGCCGAGTCCGTAAGCACCGTTGGCGGTTCGGATGCTCCGATAACAACGCTCGCGGGAGACCCCCAATGAGAAACCAATCCCCGATAGCACGCTTCGCCGCTTTCCGCCGCAAGAATTGTCGCCAGTTTGTGAGCCATATCGCCAAGCTGCATGACCTGAAAGCGTCGTGGCAGTAGTAGGGTCGGCACTCCCTCGTAGAACCGATTCCAGCCTTCCAGGGAAAGCGCCGTCAGCGCCGAGGCGGCGAGCCTGCGCATCAAAAACGGTATGCGCCTCGTCCTGCGCCAGATGGAACTCGCCGAGAAGTAATGATTGTAACCCCCGAAAAGCTCATCACTACCCTCTCCAGAGAGTGCTACCGTGACATGCCGCCTCGCCAGTTGCGCGACGAGAAGGGTAGGAATCTGTGAGGGATCGGCGAAAGGCTCATCGTAAACTACCGGCAGGAGAGGGATGATATCCATTGCCTCACGTGGCGTGACGTACACTTCTCGATGCTCCGCGCCCAGATACTGGGCCACCGTCTTAGCGTACCCCGCCTCGTTGTAGCCTTCACGAAAGCCTATGGAAAAAATCTTCACTGGTTGTGAGCACTGGGCCTGCATCAACGCCACCACCGTCGAGGAATCCACACCCCCAGAAAGGAATGCCCCAATCGGCACATCCGCTACCATTTGTCCAGCCACCGCCTGGCGCAGCAACCACTCGAGCTCGGTTACTGCTTCACTCTCGGTGCCCATGAAGGGCTGGGAGATCGCGGCTTCGGCTACGCTTTTAGCTGACCAGTAGGGAGTGATGGCCAGTTCGCGTGATCGCCCTTTCTTTAGCGTGAGCATAGTGCCGGGCGGAAGCTTGAAAATGCCCTTGTAAATCGAATAAGGTGCGGGAATGGCGCTGTGCCGAAGCAGGATGCAAAGCGCGCCACGGTCGATTTCCGCACGAAACGCGGGATGCGCCCGAAGGGCCTTCAGTTGCGAGCCAAACAGAAAGACGTTTCCTTGCCAACCATAATAGAGCGGCTTTTCGCCGAAACGGTCCCGCGCCAGCGTCAGCGTGCTCGCCTCGCGATCCCATACAGCGAGGGCGAACATCCCCACGCACCGCTTGAGCGTCCCTTCGACGCCCCAGGCGACAATAGCAGCAAGCAGCGTTTCTGTGTCCGAACGTCCCCGCGACATTATCTCCCACGTCCTTTTGAATGAGGTAGAGGGGAGGCCGTTTCTCTCTCCCTCTGGGCCTTCTGGAAGAGAGGCTAGGGATGTGGTCCACGTACACTCCAGCTCCTGCCTGAGCCCCAGATGGTTGTAGATCTCTCCATTGAACACGACGATGTAGCGCCCACATGTGGACACCATGGGCTGATGGCCAGCGGGAGAAAGGTCGAGAATGGACAGCCCTCGATGCCCAAGTGCAACCAATCTATCAGGTGACAACCATACCCCAAAGCCATTAGGGCCTCTATGGCCAAGCGCGACGACCATCTGCTGCAGATCGTCAGCATTAAAATCACCCGTACTACCGAGAACAATACCCGTAATACCGCACATTGTGATAGCCCACCGGACGTCAAGCCCGACTAGATTTTCTGCACTTCCACGGTCGAATTACTCAAATCGTCGCGGTATGTTTTCTTCCGCAGCAATGAGATCGCGTGGCTTATGGACTGCCGCCATCGCTATGCGCCTCACCCCGTTCGAGCTAAGGGCCATCCTTTTCAAGCCGGGTAACATGGGCCCAGCAAGTCGATAGAAGCTCTCTGGTCTTGCCACGAACTAGTAGCCTACCATGTCGGACAGCAAAGGTGAATGCGACAAATTGTCGCACGACAATTTGTCACAGGCTAGTCTACATTTCTATACAGGTGTTTTCGTAGTAAAGTCGCTCTTCACGACTCGTGCACTTCGGCGACCAATTTCGAGTGGTTTGCGGGCCCGACGAACGGTCGTGAAAAAAGAGGTGCGTCTGTCTCTCATAGCCCATTATCGACGTCGACTGAATGGTTGCCCAGAAAGAGAGTTCTTGGCTCGTGCCCGCTACGCCGGCACATCGCCCAGCTTTTTCCGCCGGAAGGTAGGCGTTTCAACTACCTCCGACCGAGAAGCAAAGGCAGGCGCGACAAAATGTCGTACGACAATTTGTCATATTGTCAGCGTGATTTCTTTGTGGTACGTTCTCATTCGAAAAACGCGAGCCGTTGCATAATATCGGAGACCAGATTCGGCACTTTCGGTGAGTTGAACGAAACTGCCCCCCCACTTCGGCAGCCCGAAGACATCCGGGGGCGTGAGCACATCGGGCGACCCGGCGGAATGCGAACGATGGTGGTGACGAGTGCGTGGCGTCACACGCTGACTCAATCGAATACTCGCTACATGGAAGGATGGAGAATACATGGATACATGGTCGAACAACTGAAATTGATGTGTGTCCTGGCCCACCCCGACGACGAGTCCCTCGGCACCGGCGGCACGCTGGCGAAATACGCCGCAGAAGGGATCGAAACATACCTGGTAACGGCGACACGCGGGGAGCGCGGCTGGACGGGCAATGAGCAAGATAACCCAGGGTTGGAGGCGCTGGGCAAAACGCGCGAAGCCGAACTGCTCGCGGCAGCTCGGGTGCTTGGCCTGCGCGAAGTGAAATTTCTAGATTACGTTGACGGGGATCTTGATCAGTCTGATTCGTTGCAAATTGTGGCGAGAATCGTGGGGCATCTGCGGCGGGTCAAGCCACAAGTCGTCATCACATTTGGGCCAGATGGCGTAACCGGCCACCCCGATCACATTGCCGTCTCGCAGTTCACCACGGCTCGGTTGTGGCTGCGGTGGATCCAGCTTTCTCCAACTCGGATCAGTCGGATCAGTCACCGCCGCATCGGGTGTCCAAGTTGTATTACATGTCGGAAACCAAAGCTTACGTTGCGGCCTATCGAACCATGTTCGGTGACGACATCGGCATCCCTGTGGATGGTGTGAAACGGGGTTTAGTACCGTGGGAAGCGTGGGCGATCACGACCTGGATTGATGCCGAAGCCCATTGGCAAACAGTATGGCGGGCGGTAGCTTGCCACCAATCACAAATGCCAACCTACAGCCGGATGCAAAATCTAGCGGAGTCTCACCGCCGGACAGTGTGGGGAACCGAGACGTATTACCGCGCCCTCAGCGTGGTCAACGGGGGTCGTAAACCGGAAACAGACCTGTTCGAGGGGTTGCGCTGACGTTGATATTGAGCGGTTAATGGGGAGGATCCCGCGCGAACCGTAATTCGCGGGCAGTCATGGAGAACTCATACTGATGGGTTGCTCACGACCCGCTACCCAGATCCGAATGTGCGGGGTTATAGCATGCCGGTTTCATCCGGTTCTTGTTTGTTCTGGAACCCTACCCCCAACCATACGGACGCCCGCAGTCGTCATCGAATCGGAGAGTGGCTCCGACGGCCGATATTCGGCGAACCGCCCGGATTCCAATTTGATGCAGCGATCGGCGACGTCAAAGTATTGATCGTCGTGTGTGATCACAACAATCGTTTTCCCGCGCGCCTTCAACTCCGGTAAAAGCGTTGTATAAAACAGTTTTTTGAACAAGGGGTCTTGATCGGCAGCCCATTCATCGAAGACATAAATTGGACGGTCTTCCAAATAAGCCGTCAGTAAAGCTAGCCATTTTCGCTGGCCCTGCGAGAGTTCGGTTGTGGAGAACGCACCGTTATTGATCTGGACCTTATGATCGAGATGAAACCTGACCAGGTACTCGCGCCCCTTCTGCTCCAGTTCACTGGGCACACCGAAGAGACGGTCAAAGAGGTAGAAATCGGAAAACACCGCCGAAAAATGCTCCCGGTAGCCGTCCCGGTTCGAGTCTGTGACCGGCTCACCGTTCAGACGCAGCTCACCGCTGGGCACATACAGGCCCACGAGCAGAAAGGCCAGCGTGGTCTTACCACTTCCGTTGCCCCCGATCAGAAAAATCAATTCGCCCGGATTCAGGGAAAAATCCAAAGGACCGAGTTTAAAATTGGTACCCTCCGGGTCTCGATGATAACGATGGATGACATTTACAAGTTCTAACGTGACCGCGGGCGGCTGTATATGCGGGCGTACCACTACCTCGCCTACAACATGCGAGTCAAGCTCGTTCTCGAGAGCGTTTAGTTTGGCAAACGCGACGCTTGCACGACTCAATCTCGGGAGTGTGTCTAGCAGCCCGCTCAAGGGCCCCATCATAAAGAGGATAGCAAGTGTCGAACCGCTCAATGTCTCGCCCGCTAGATGTTGCCATGCCGGCAGCGCGAAGAGGATCAAACCGATTAGCACATAAAACAGTCCATTACCCAAATTGGCCGCGTGGATAAAAATCGTCTCCCCGGCGATGCGGTACCGCCGGCACGCTGTTGCGGTGGCTTCCAAGGCCTCGGAAAGAAAAGCCTCTCGGCGCAGCCGGTGGAGTTTAAGTTCCTTGACCCCCTCGGTGAGGCCGCGAAAATGACTGTATAATTCACCATCGTGCTCACGGGCTATCTTGAGAGCGTGGACTGCTCGGTCCTTCAGGGTAAAAAAAATCAATATTCCTAAGGCAGTGAATACAACCACAAATAGCAATACCAGCCAGGATAACCATCCCAAGTAAACCAGACATCCAAGCACTACTGCGCCATTGATGCAGAGCCACGGGATCGCGGCGAAGGCCTCAGAAATGGTGGATATATCTTCAGTTAAACTGGCCAACAAGCGTGGTGCACCGAGTTCCTGCAGGCGGCGAAAGGGGGCTTTGAGGATTTGGTGACTCAAGCTTAGACGCAGCTTGAAGACCGCGTTCTCCCCCAAACGCAGTATCATCGATGAAGACGCAATCCTTGCCAGAACAAAGAGCAGACATACCCCAGCGAACCACCCCCCTATAGCTCTCGTTGAGTGGCTATCGTGGCTCAGCGCGGTATTGACCAAGGCAACTAACCCTGCGCCGCTTAAGCCCCCCACTAAGCCTGCGAATA
>JBOHHR010000250.1:0-5289 GCA_050725475.1 Gammaproteobacteria bacterium
GCTGGAAATTCCGTCGCAGCTTGGGTACATTCTTCTCCGACGTTAACCCTGTCGCGATGAGCTTGTTGAGCTAAAACGACTTAGTAATCTTGATGTTGTGGGCTGCGTGGGTCGCGGCAGTTAAATCGCGAGGGATCGCGCTTGCTTACGTTTTCGGCCTTGCTCCTGGCAGAAACCACGGGCCAAGTTTGCGGCAAGGGGCATTGTGACCCCGGCGTGAACCAAAAGAAGAGAAAGAATCAGTGCTGCAAAGACAAACCCGATGAATATCCTCATGCTGACCAATACGTTTCCACCGTTTGTGGGCGGTGTGGCGCGCAGCGTACAGGGTTTTGCGAATGAGTTTCGCAGTGAAAACCACCGGGTGTTGGTGGTGGCTCCGATGTTTGACGGAGCATCCAAGAAAGAAACCGATGTCGTTCGCTACCCAGCCATAAAAAGCTTCAACGGCAGTGGTTTCTCCCTGCCGGTACCGATCCCCGGACGCATGGCGGGGGCTTTACGCACGTTCCAACCGGAGGTTGTCCATTCCCACCACCCGTTTTTGCTCGGCGCTACGGCGTTGCGGATCGCGGCTTCGCGTAACATTCCTTTGGTGTTCACGCACCATACCTTATACGAAAAATATACTCATTATGTGCCCGGGGATTCGCCGCGGCTCAAACGCTTTGTCGCTGACTTGGTGGTTGGTTATTGCAACCTCTGCAGTGCCGTCATCGCCCCCAGCGATAGCGTCGCCGAGGTGTTGCGCGAGCGCAAAGTCGTGGTTCCCATCACCGTCATTCCCACCGGAGTGGACACTCGATTTTTCACCGCCGGAGACGGTGCGGCATTTCGTGACAGCATCGGTGTCCCGCGGGAGGCGTTTGTTGTCGGCCACGTCGGCCGCCTGGCGCCGGAGAAAAACCTCGACTTTCTAAGCCGGGCCGTGATCCGGTTCCTACGACAACACCGCAACGGGTATTTTCTGCTGGTTGGCGCCGGGCCCAGCAAAAAGCAGATCGTAGCGTCATTCGCCGCCGATGGTCTTTCACAGCGTTTGCGTGCCGTGGGTGTGCTGCAGAACGCCGAGCTGGCCGCCGCCTACAAAGCGATGGACGTGTTTGCGTTTGCTTCTCACACCGAAACTCAGGGCATGGTGCTGGCCGAGGCGATGGCGGCCGGGGTACCCGTGATCGCGGTGGCAGCTTCCGGGGTGCGGGAGGTGGTGTGTGACGGTGTAAACGGGCGGCTGTTACGCCGTGACAGCCTGGAGGAGTTTACCGCCGCGCTGCTGCAGTTGGCTGGTGCACGCACGGAACAAAAGCGGTACATCCAAGCGCAGGCGTACGAAACCGCGCGCCAACTGGACATCACACACACGGCTGCCAAGGCCTTACAGCTTTACGCCTCCTTAATCGAAGCGTCCCACCTGCGCCAACACGTGAACGGCACGCCCTGGTCGGCCGCAAGGCGACGCCTGCGCGGCGAGTGGGGTATTGTGCGTAATTTCGTGTTTGCAGCTACCGACTCCATGCGCCCCGATCCGGTGTGGGAAATCGGCCCCGCGGATCGCGCCGCGATGGGCGTTGAACACGGCTGCAACGATACCTCGCGCGCCGAGTCGCTGGCGACCGATAAGCCCCGTTTACGCGCTAAGTTAATAGGTTGGCTGTGGTCGTGGTTGCTAAGACTGCAATGCGCGACCTGGCGCACGAAGTACGAGGGAATAGAGGATCTAGACCAGATATTGCGCCAAGGCCGACGGGTGATGTTTAGCTTCTGGCACGGCAAATACGTGCCCTTATTCGCCCTGCTGCGCGGTCGCTCGGCGTGCGTGTTTACCAGCAAATCGAATCGCGGAGAGGTTATTTCCGACATTTGCCGGCGTTTTGGCTATCACTGCGTGCAGATCCCGGATAATGGGCGTGCTTATTCCATCAGCACCATGCGCCGTGCCTTGGTCGATCATCAAAACGGCGGCATCGCGGTCGATGGTCCCGTGGGCCCGTATCATCGAGTCAAGAAGGGCGCCATCAAGCTCGCGTCCGAGCTCGGCTATGAAGTGGTGCCGGCTTCGGTGTGCGCGCGCCGCCGCCGCGTGTTAAAGCACCGTTGGGATCGGCTTGAAATCCCCGGCTTGTTTACCCGCGTGGGCTTCGCCATCGGAGCACCCATCCAAGTTCCGCCGGATCTTTGTCCGGAGGAAGTCAACCGATTTACCGAAAGGCTGCATCAGGCTCTGGAGTCCTTGGACCAGCGGGCGGCAGAGCTCGCGGGCGCCGCAGAGCATACCTAGGAGACTGTCGGACTAGGAAGAACCTAGTGCGGTGGTGGGGAATCGGTCCAATATTCCGATCATTTTCGTTAACTTGTTACCAGTATTCACTTCAAATGATCGAAAATCTGTCCTCGATTTTCCGCTCGCCTCGCTATGGTTCCCTAAGTCCGACAGGCTCCTAGCTTCGGGCAGCGGTGGATAAGCACCCATGCCCTACGCCACCTCACCTGCGGGCACTGGGCTTGTTGATCTACGGCCTGCCGAATATTTGCTTCGCGATTATTGCCTTCCCCCTCGCCCTCTACGTAGTCCCGTTCTACAGCGAGGAAATTGGCTTGCCCCTGGAACAGGTAGGGCTGGCGCTGGTCGCATCACGCGTGCTGGACACCATTACCGATCCGTTGATCGGCGAGCTCAGCGACCGCACCCGGTCCCGCTGGGGACGACGCAAGCCGTGGGTCGCGCTGGGAGCGCCCTTGTTCATGTTCTCGGCCTGGATGGTGTTCGTTCCCGGAGACAACGCGAGCTTCTACTATTTGCTGATCTGGAGTTGTCTCCTTTATCTTAGCTTTACCCTGGCGGATCTTCCCTACCGCGCGTGGGGGGCCGAATTGACGGGCGATTATGGGGAGCGATCGCGAGTCACCGCGTGGCGCGAGGCTTGCGGCTTTGCCGGCCAGATCGGCTTCGTGATCGTATTGCTTGCGCTCCAGCAACAATGTCACCTGGCGCTCGGCACCCCGCTGTGGTTTGTGACGATCGCTGTTCTGCTCTTGCTCCCGCCGTTGTTGGGGATGCTGCTCTGGCGCATTCCGGAAGCGCCTGTGGAACGCTTGTCCACGTCCGATATAGGCCAGTGGCGAGCACTCGCCCTGCTTTTACGCAACCCGGCTTTTCTGTCCGTGCTGGCGGCTTCTCTGTTGTTTGTCTCCGGATTGATCGCCCAAGCATCCTTGCATTTGCTGGTCATGACCCATGTCGTGGGAGGCAGGGAGCTTTTTCCCATCATGCTGCTGTTCGAAAACATCGTCACCCTGAGCGCAATTCCTCTTTGGATTAAGATCGCCGATCACCTAGGCAAGCACCGTACGCTTGCGCTCAGCGCACTCTGGGTCGGGGGGTGGAGCCTATTACTTCCTTTGTGCGAGCCGGGCGATGCTTGGTTGCTGGTTATTCTTCTCGTGATACGAGGGGCGGGCTTTGCCAGCATCCTGTTCTTAGCGAATTCCATGGCCGCTGATGTCGTCGATTATGACACCGTGCAATCGGGCCGACAGCGCACCGGACTGTTCTTCGCCACCTGGGCGATGGTGACCAAACTGTCGATCGCGCTGGGGATAGGACTGGGCACCCTAATCCCGGCGAGTTTCGGGTTCGATCCCACCGCTGCCTTACACAGCGAAGCGGCGCTGGATGCCTTAATGGCTACCTATGGCTGGCTGCCAGGTGCACTGATGACGCTAGGCGCCGCGGTGCTCTGGCGATTCCCCATTACCCACGAAAGGCAGAAACAGTTGCGCGCCGAGATCGCAGCGCGGCGTGGTGGCCAACCCTAAGAGGGATGGAGAGCCTTTCTCCGCCGCTGCGCCAAGCCCAGACATTCCAAGGTACGGATATACACCCAACCGATATCGATCTCCCACCAGCGCCGTGAGAACTTCGCGCGGCCGGGGTGCGCATGGTGATTGTTATGCAGCTCTTCACCGCTCAAGAGTATGCCCCAAGGAACAATGTTTCGCGCTGCGTCCGTGCGGCGATAGTTGCGGTATCCCCAGGAATGACCAAGACCGTTCAAGACTCCAGCGGCCCAAAAGGGAACCCAGAGCATTTGCACCATCCAAACGATGAGCCCGGGTAACCCGAACAAGCCGACATCCAACAGCAACATGACGAGGATCCCTAAGTGGCTCCGCGGTTCATAGACATGGCGCTCAAGCCAGTCGGCGGGCGTGCCTTTCCCATACTGCTTAACGGTCTCGGCATCGCTGGCCGCACGCTGGTATAGCAGTGCGCCCAGCC
This sequence comes from Gammaproteobacteria bacterium, assembly GCA_050725475.1. Taxonomy (GTDB): domain Bacteria; phylum Pseudomonadota; class Gammaproteobacteria; order JBOHHR01; family JBOHHR01; genus JBOHHR01. The sequence goes on from JBOHHR010000250.1 coordinate 4,280, forward strand.
ACAACACTCGCCCTAAGCCCAGGACCTTAGGGCTATGCGGATCGCTCACCGTATCGGACGCGACGTGGTGCTTGCGATGCACCGCCACCCACTCGCGTGTCTTCATGCCCGTGGTAAGCCACAACCACAGCCGCAACAGATGGCTCGCCAGGGGGTGCAGATCCAAGGCCCGATGCGCTTGATGGCGGTGCAGATAAATGCTGGCGGAGGCGATGGTGGCGTGCGTCATGGCGAGTGCAACCAGAACATAGCCTGTAGCGGTAAGATCTAGCAGTGGCATGTCTTGCTCTCTTTTATTTCCGCGAGCGCCGCTTTTGCTTTAGAGTGCGTGCCCGTGGACTGACATTCAGTTTTTTCTCGCTGCGCTTGCGCTGGTAGTCATCGATCCAGAAATACGCGAATACCGAGAAGATGGCGACCGCAAACCCGGCTCCCAGGTGCTTAACGCCCGCAGCGGCGACCAGCGTGCGCAACACCATGAACGATAGAAGGGCGCCTACAGCGGCTATCATATTAAAACGCGTCATGGGCAAAACACCGAGCCGAAATGTCGTCTTCAGTAGAAAACCTTTGGCCGGTAGAAAATCTCCCTAACCCGGGCCTGAACCTCGGCCGCACCCGTGACCGGTTTGTCCTGCGCGGATTCTGCGCTTGCGCTGACTTCAGCATACACCCTAAACTTTTGACCGGGCTGCAAGCTCAGAATGAATTTGCGATCGATGGGGATATATCCCTCTTGGGGTTTGGAGGCAACCCCTGCTTCTTCTTGGCTCAGGTCCAGTATACGCGGGGAACCCGGTTCCGGAACCACGGTGAGAAACGCCTTAAGCGCGCCCTCGCCTTGGTCGAGTTGGGTGCGGCTGCGGTAATCGAGCTTAACCACAACGGTGCCTTGCGTCGGCTTTTTTTCCTTACACTCAAACTCATGTCCCAGGCGTGCCAAAGCGTGCGCTTTTCCCGAACCGTTAAGGGATACCTCGGCTTTGATCTCGCCGCTGTCCTTGTCTTCG
>JBOHHR010000251.1:0-3968 GCA_050725475.1 Gammaproteobacteria bacterium
GCCGCGACCGCTCTTGATGCCGGATCCCGGTAAGGCTCGGGCCACGCCGGCCAGCCCCAGACCGCGGGGTCCTCCCGGTGAAAATGCTCCTGCAAGGCTTCGAACAGCGCGTGCCGGCGCAGCGCCCTACCTGAGTCTCGCTGATAGCCTCGGAAGGCCCGACCCCGCTCGCTGCCCGTGCCCAGATGTGCCTCCCGGAAATGCCGGTAGAGGAGCTCGAGCACCGGGAGCTTGGTCGCTGCCACCCTTTCGTAGTCCACCAGCTCGGCGCTGCGCAGCGCCCGCAGCCGGGCCTGGAACTCAGGATCTTCGATTTGCGCTCGCGCCGATGCGCACTCGGCCAGATCCGGGACTGCCTCGACGTCGACGTAGAGAACGTTGAGAAAGCACCGGCTGGAAGGGCTATAGGGGCTCGCATGGCTGGGCTTGTCCGGGAACAGCGCGTGCAGCGGATTGAGGCCGATGAGATCCGCACCGAGGCTCGCCGCTGTTTCGATCAAGGCCACTAGGGTGCTGAAATCCCCGATCCCCCAATCGCGTTGCGAGCGTACCGCATAGAGCGGGACCGTTGGACCGCAGATGCGCCGCCCCCCCCCAAGCGCCTCCGGCCAATAGCAGCGCTTCGGCGCTACGATCAGGGTCATACGAGCAAGCTCTGGGGTGCCCTCCAGGGATACCTCGAGTTGGTGATAGCCGAGGCCCAGCTGCGGAGGTAAGGGTAAAGATGAGCGTACAAAAGGGCCCGCCCGTCCCACGGTCGCAAGCTCCGAGAGCGGGCTTGCGCCCTCGTGACGCGCCCCGTTTTCCTCGATTAAGGCCCAGCGCAAGCGGCCTGCCGCCGATGCCGAAATCGTGAGCGGGACATTCAAAGCCTCCTCACCCTCGCGTAGTACCTGAACGGGGGGCAGGATCCGCGCGCCCCGGTGTGCCTCGAAGGCGTCGATAGCCTGAAGCAGCGCGGCGTCACTTTGCGTTGGGACTCCCATCGCGCGCAGCACTGCCTTTTGGGTCTCTTGCGAGGCCCGCCGGCGCTGGCCGAAGACATCGTAGTATTCCAGGGCGATGCCGTAGAGGCGACAGAGCCGTTCCAGGGGCGGCTCTTCACTCATGAGCTGAGAGCTTGTGAAAAAATCTGCTGCGCTCGGGATCTCGGGTTGCATCCTCGGCGCGCCAAACAGGGTTATTGTCCGGCGGTGTTCGGAACCTCATGTATTTCAATATACACTCCGGTTGCTGGCCTCATCCCTGCGCTCCGGCGGAACGCGCCTCTGCGCTCGCGACGATTCTTTCAAAGATCGGAGAGAAACCAGGCCACCGACCAGGGCCCGAGCCCGCCCCGCTCCAGGGATCCGACGCAGTCTTGCGCCGTCGCGTAGAGCGGCGATCCCTCGGGCCTGCGAAGGCCCGATAGCGACGCTTGGCCCAGATTTGCAAGCAGCGTAAGCCGCGCTCCGTCCGCCAGTCGCCATTCGGCTTGGAGGCCGCCGCGCTCATCGAGAATATCAAACCGAGCCTGGCTCTGTATGCCCACAAGGCGCGGAACGATCTCCCGCTGGCGTAGGCTTAAGAGCTCTCGGTAGAGATCGAGCCACCCCTGGTGGGGCGAGCGCTCCAGTAGATCCCAATCGATCCGGCTGCGCTCGAAGCTATCGATGGCGTTCGGATCGGGGATCTGCGCCTGCAACGCGGGATCGGTGTAGCGTTCGAAACGGGCGAACTCCTTGCGCCGGCCCTCGGTGACGGTATCGGCCAGCCCTGGGCCGAAATCACAGAAGAACAGAAATGGGCTCGGCGCTGCGAATTCTTCCCCCATGAACAGGAGTGGAGGCGCCGGTGCCAGCAGCACGATAGCCACCGCGGCCCGCAAGGCCCTAGGCTCGCAGAGCGACGCCAGCCGCTCGCCGAAGGCCCGGTTGCCCACTTGGTCGTGGGTCTGGAGAAAATTCACCAAGGCCGTGGGTGGGAGATCTCGGCTGATCTCGCCCCGCGCTCTTCCCCCCCGGTAGGGCGAAGGCTCGCCTTGATAGCCAAACCCCTCGGTCAGACAGCGGCCGAGATGCCAGAGCGGTCGCTTGGCGTAGTCGGCATAATACCCATCGCGCTCGCCGCTCAAGAGCACGTGCAGCGCGTGATGGAAATCGTCGTTCCACTGGGCGTTGTAGCGGCTCTTGGTCTCGCGCCGGAGATAGCGGGCCGTATTATGATCGTTTTCCAACACCAGGTGCACGTGCCGGTCATGGCCGGGGCCGGCGCGCACCATCTCAGCCAATTCTTCCAAAATATCGGGACGGGAATCGTCGGCGATGGCGTGCACGGCGTCGAGCCGGAGGCCATCGAGATGATACTCGGTAAGCCAATAGAGCGCATTGTCAATGAAGAACTCGCGCACGATGCCGCTCGCCCTCCCATCGAAGTTGATGGCTGCGCCCCAGGGCGTGTGGTGCCGCTCGGTGAAAAACTCGGGCGCATAGCGGTGCAGATAATTCCCATCGGGGCCGAAGTGGTTGTAGACGACATCCATGAACACCATCAGCCCATGGCGGTGGGCGGTTTGAATTAGATCTTTCAGATCATCGGGATGACCGTAGGCGCGATCGGGTGCGTAGGGCAGCACGCCGTCATAGCCCCAGTTGCGGCGGCCCGGGAAATCCCCAACCGGCATCAGCTCGATGGCGGTGATCCCGAGATCGCGTAGATACCTAAGTCGGTTTTTGACCGCGGCAAAGCTACCCTCCGAGGTGAAGGTCCCCACATGCAGTTCGTAGAGGACCGTCTCCTCCCACGGACGGCCTTTCCACCCCTCGTCCTGCCAGTCGAAGGCCGTAGGATCGAACACCTGGCTCGGGCCATGAACATCCTGCAGCTGACAACGAGAGGCCGGGTCCGGCACATTCCACGCATCATCGATGCGATATTCATAACAGGTCCCATGGCCGGCCATCTCGGTGACGATCCCGAACCACCCCTCGCTCTCCGCCGCCATGCCGAGCCGGGCTTCTGGCGCAAGACCCTTGAGACAGAGCTGCACGTTCCGGGCGCCCGGGGCCCACACTCGGAACCGCACCCGGCCATCCTCGAGAACCTGCGCCCCAAAGGGCATGCGATGCACGCGTTTCATAGGGCAGCGAGAGGCAAGCCTATACGCCTCCGACCGCGGCTATGCGGGAAGGCAGGACCAAGCCGAGCAAACGCTAGAGGGCGCCGAGTAGCATGAGAATCACCACCACCAACAGCACCGTGCCGTGTATCCCCGAAGGATAATATCCCCAGCCGCTGCTATAAGGCCAAGTCGGAAGACCGCCGACCAATAACACAATCAAAATGATAAGAAGAAGAGTAGTGAGCGTCATAAGTAAAGTACCTCCGCGATTTCGCGCTTGTCCTTATTCGAACAACTCACAACTCGTGCCAGTGCGGCGCGATCGCCTTAATATATCGACTTATCAAAGAGATAGCATTTGCACAGGCGATGAGGAAAAACGGCTAGAGGGAAAACCGATCAGCAAGGATTACCGATGGAGGTGAAAACTTTACCGGCCGCATGGCGTTGGATTGTAAAGTTTACAAAGCATCGGTAAGCCTTACCGCTATCTGTGACCGCGGGACGGTGAAATCTTCCGCTAATTTTTTCCAACTTATTGACCGATAGACGGTTATCACGCACCGAACGCGTTGGCACAGCTAATGCCGCGCCATCAGAAACGCCGCGCTGAAAGGCTAGCGGCACCGCTTATTTCGTCAACGAATCGTTTCGGAGGTAACCATGCACACCGATCAAATGAATAAATGCTTGCGAAGTGAATTGTCAGCGGTCGAGACCTATAACCAAGCCTTGGAAAAAGAACGCAACGCTTCGGGGCACGAGACTGACTTTCAACAGCTGGCCTCCATCCTGAACGACCATCAACAGGCCGCCTCGCAGATCGAGGCGCAGATCCAAAGTTTGGGCGGCACCCCGGTACACGACT
>JBOHHR010000252.1:0-6908 GCA_050725475.1 Gammaproteobacteria bacterium
CATTAGATCCCGGGTTGGAACAATGACATACATTCAAGCCTGACCCGGCACAGCAAGTGTAGCGTGCGCTGTGCGCACGAAATAAAATAGCTCCATGGCTACGTTCCGCCGTGCGCTGACTCCTGGCGCCACTTATTTTTTTACAGTCAATACTGAGCAACGTCAGCAAGTGCTGACGGGCGAGCCGTTTTACGGCGTACTTAAGCAAAGCCTCCATCGTGTCAAGGAGACGCATCCATTCACGATCGAGGCTTTAGTCTTGCTCCCGGATCACTTACATTGCATTTGGACGCTACCCGAAAACGATGCAGATTACGCTTTGCGTTGGAATTTGATCAAACGGTTAACGAGCCAGCAAACCCGACATTTGATCAGGCCTGAGGTCTCTGAATCGCGCAAAAAGCGCGGAGAACTCGGTTTATGGCAACGCCGCTTTTGGGAACATCAAATTCGCGATGAACGCGATTTTGAAAGACATCTCGATTATATCCATTGGAATCCGGTCAAGCACGGCTATGTCAAAGCGGTCGCTCAGTGGCGTTATTCCAGCTTTCATCGCTTTGTTAGACGGGGCATCTATCCGCTTGATTGGGCAGGGGATGGGATCACTCACATGCCGGATGCTGATTATGGCGAAGCTGTCTGATCGTGCGCACAGCGCACGCTACGTTTGCTATCCGTCAGCTGGATATCAAGGAAGTCGATGCCGAACTTGCCCGCCTTGTCCCGAGCGCCAGCCTCAGCAAGCTAGCTTAGCTAGCCAGCCGTGGGCTTCGCGGCAAACTGATGTTTGCGGTTCCTTGTTTAGTCTCAGCATGTCCTCGCCTGCTGGTTGTTACCGCCTGCTGCTCGGGTTCAGTCAGAAGGCGGCCTATACGCCCGAGTTTGGGCTGACGAGCTTCAAATCAATGGAAGAAAAAGGCACGGAAAAAGCGGAGGATGAGGGCATGGAAGGGAGCGACGGAAGGAAACCCGGAAACCCAACGGTTAATGTTCAACGATCGGCGTGACCAAGGTCCATGTCGGGAGCAACGCGATCGCGCACAAGCTGTTTAAGCTGCTTGATTTCCGGGAAACTCCCATGCTTTTTGCGCGACCACAGCCGTTGCCCATCGATGCGGATTTCAAATACACCCCCCGTGCCCGGGATCAATGCCACCTCGATCTGTTCCTCAAAGGTCGTGAGCAACTCCTGGGCGATCCAGGCAGCGCGCAGCAGCCAACGGCACTGCGTGCAATACTCGATCTCTATACGGTTGCGCATAAGACAATAATTTGACGGGCCCCAAAACGGCGCAGGCTATTCGCGCATATCAAGACGATCGCCCTCGGACTCAAAGCGTCTTGATATATTCCAGAAGCCGCAGCCGCTCGCCTTCGCTCAGCGCATCCCCATAACTGTGCCCTTTATTGGAATAGCCGGGTAGTGTGGTGTCATAGATCCGCTTGCGCTCGTCCGGGTCCTTTGCCCCCCGCTTGCCGTAGGCTAAGGCGGTATAATTCCAACCTAAAGAATGCTCGTTATAGTCGCTGGATTGAAAGGAGCGAGTCCAGTAGATAGGCCGATTGGAGCTATCCAATAAGGCTTCCAGGCTAGGTACGGAGCCGTTGTGCAAATAGGGCGCGGTGGCCCAGACTCCATCGAGCGGCGGGGCTATATAGCCCGGAGCCGGAGCCAGACGGCCGAGCTCACCATAGTACGATTCATTGACCCAGCGCATGAAGCGATCGTCCGCACCAGCCGTTCCCGCGGCGGCCAGGGCCGGATCGGTGCCAACCTCTTCCACCGCAATTACCAAATTAGGATAAGTTTCGTTCTCACCATAGCGGCCATGGCAGCGGGCGCAATTGGCTTCGAACACCGGACGCCCGGACTGCGCACGCTCTCGGTCTACGGCGAACGGATAGCGGGGCGCATCCAGTGCGGCGATGTAGGCCCGAATATCGGGGGCATAGGCGTCAACGGCGCGCGCTTCTTCCACACTATCGGCACAGAATACGCTGCCGAGGATCATGTGTCTTGCGTGATCGCCGCGACCGGATGCGGTGTAGAACATGGCCTGCTTCTTCTTCATGAGCCACCAAGGCGGCATGCTGACAGGCAAGGTGTATGCGGGTGGCGGTTGCAAAAGTGGCTTTGGGGACCAGGCCAAGGTCTTGCGATCGCGATGCGCAATCAGGGCCCAAGTGAGGTCAATGGCCGGATTCGGTCCGACGGTGTTGGTCCGCGTATAAGGCGACACCGCGGTGATCCGATCCGCCCATTTTTTCCATTCCGCGGTGTCTGCTTCCCCGGCGACATAAGCGCCGACACCCTCTGCCGCTGCTGAAGCGTCGCCGGTAAAGTCCAGCGACTCATTCCCTAGCCCGATGATCAGTTGGTCGTTGAAAAACCCGGCATGGCAAGTAAGGCAATTGGGCACCACCAGCTCGACGCCGTTCGCCTTTTTCACGTAGGTGCGATCGTAGGGCAGCTCTGCGTTTACTCCTTTCCTGCCCGGCAGTAACTGATTTTCGGCGGGCGGCGGTGCTGTCTTTTTGTAGGCCGCGTAGGGGATCCCGCAGGTGATTATGGGCTCGCTGATGAGCGCTCGGTAACCTGCCTCGGGATCTCCTGGGCGCTGTTTTTCCGCCGCTACCGGCCCCACCGGTGAGCGTGGCGAGATGATGCTCTGCAGATCCTGTTTTCCTGCTTGCTGGGAGCAAGAAACGGACAACAGCGCGCTCAGCATTGCTCCTTTCCATCGCCGCCAGTCAAGCCGTTTCGCCATCGCAAACCACCACAAATTCCGGTTTCTTAGGGGCGGAGTGTACTCCAACGCTACAACTTGTCACGGGGGTGCATAGCCCGTCAACTCTGCATACCCTGTCCCGGCCACGGACTGGCCTTGCACCTCACCATCAACCCGGACCGTACCGCCCCAATAACGCAGAGATAAGTCTATTTCCTGTTCGTTCATAAGAGGGGCTACGTCCAAGACTATCCCTTGATCAGGGAGCGAAAGGCGCCAACGCACCGGGTAGGGTGCACCATCCACAGGACTTTTCCAATAACTCTGGGGCTGCAAGCTCAGGTCGGTTTCATCAAAGTTCCGAAGCTTAGCATCCTGGCCGATCAAGGCCATGCTGACGATGGGTTTGCCACTACCGTCACGGCGGCGGAGTCTAAACGCCACGATTTCGCGCCCGTCATCGAGCTGGATTAGAAACCGATCCCAAACCACGGGTCCCTCGGGGACAGGGACGAGGCCCCAAGCACGATCGAGCCAAGCGAGACCGCGCACCGTATAGCGTCGATCCTCAATGCGCAGCACGCCTCGGGCCGAGAGTCGAGATAAAGCATAGGCGTAAAAAGCTGCATTCGAGCCGCTGTCAGCGCCCCGTATGAGAGCGGGTTTGACACTGCGTAGGTTTAACTCTATCCCAACTTTGTCGCTTCCTGCCGTCAGATCAAATTCGTGGTCCCCGCCCGGCAGCGTCTTGACTTCCATGATCCAGTCTTCGACCCATGCCCGCGAGGGCTCTGCGCCCCCGAGCCCCAAGGCCTCGCGGCTCAAACGCTGCTGAGTGTGAAAGCGCCTGCGTGCGAAGTCCGCGACGGCGAGCTGGCCACGAAAAATTCCTCGGGCGCCCCAAGCCGAGGAGCGCATGGGTGCTGTAGCCGGGACCAGCGCCAGTCTGAAAAACGCCAACTGAAATGCGAAATCGTCGCCCTCGGCGTTTTTGACGTGGCCAGTGAACTGCCACGATTCGGTGCGATGGTCCGGGTGTCCACCGTGATCACGCGGGAAGCGAAACTGCCAGGGTGCATCGACACGTGCGAAACCCCGGTCATCTAACCCCTGGATCGCCGCCGACAGCGTAAGTGGTCGGCGTTCGCGAACGGGCGCTTCGCTACGTTTACCCCATACGATCCCAACGCATACAGGAACCATCAGCACCCACCAAAAGCGTCGTACATTCATCTCGCAAACGGCAGTTGCCGGGTTTATCCCTGATAGGTCTTGCGCCGCAAAGCGATGCGGCGGGCGATGCTCTCTACCGCCATCAACAAGGAGTTCGTCAGCGCGGAATTCTTTCCATAGTCGGCGGGCACCAAATTCGAGACACGGCCATCTTCAATAAACCCCCAGGCTCTGCCCCAACGGGCCCGGTCTGCGCCATCGTACACGCCGATGGCGATCCCGTCGTTTTTTCTAATCAGGGAAAAGCAGGGGATATCCGTGTAGCCGTCGCCCACGAAAATCATTTGATTTAAGGGTACGCGCAGCTTGTCAGGGGCCACCTTGCGGTTGACCTCGAAGGGTTTGCGACGCGCCTCTTCACCCACGATACCCTTGGCGATGTGGAAGATGTAGCGCGTTTTGTCGGTAAAGCTCACGATGTTGCGAGGAAAGCGGACCTGGCCTCCATCGCCGTAATCAAAATCGCAGGCCCAAATGTCCGTGAAATGTTTAGCGACACGAGTGGCCGCCAGGACCTCGCGGATCCCGCTGCTGATCAAATAGAACTCCACCGACGCATTGGGATTGACGCTTTGCGCGTGTCTTATGAGGCGCTCAAAGATGCGTGTCGCTCCGTTGTAAAGCTGGATTCGCTTACCCCAACGCGCAAGTTTTTCTTGGGTAATCGGGCCTGCATCGCCACCCCCCTTGGACAGTTCCAGCATCATGTAAAGATAAGCCGGAACCGGATCCCAGCCTGCTTCGATCAACGCGTGTACCTTGTCTCCCCAGAACCGTTTCACATCTACCCCCAGGCTGTGGAGAAAGCTGGAGGTACTGTCCGGCGCTAAGGTATCGTCGAAATCAAAGATGACGGCGATGCTATCTTGCATGAGGATCCATGCCTATGGGCCTGGTTCACGACTTGAACCCCGTTCGAAACAGCTCCGGATCCAATCGGTGTCGGCGCAATAACTCATAAAACTTGCTGCGTTCCCGCTTTGCCAACTGTGCCGCGCGGGTCACGTTGCCCTGGGTAGTGCGTAAAAGCTGTACCAGGTACTCACGCTCGAAGTGCCGCCGGGCCTCTGCGAACGATAGGATCTCGCTTGGCCTCTCGCGCAACGCCGATTGCACCAGACTGGCTGGAATGATCGGCGTCGTTGCGAGGGCTATCGACTGCTCCACCACGTTGCGCAGTTGGCGCACGTTTCCCGGCCAAGGCGCTTCGACCAAGAGATCCATGGCTTCCGGGGAAAAGGCCTTTACCCGTGGACCTCCTGCGCTCTGGATGGTAGTGAGAAAATGAGCCGCCAACAGGGGTATGTCCTCGCGCCGCTGCCCGAGCCGCGGCATGAACAAGGAGACGACGTTCAAACGATAGTACAGATCGTCCCGGAACTGGCCGGCGGTGATGGCTTCGTCCAGGTCTCGATGGGTTGCCGAAATGATGCGCACATCCACGGTTTCGGCCTGTTCGGATCCCACGGGCCGAAATTCGCCCTCTTGCAGCACGCGCAGCAGTTTGGTCTGAAAGCTGAGCGGCATGTCGCCGATCTCGTCTAGGAACAGTGTTCCTCCATCGGCAGCGAAAAATAAGCCCCGGCGGGTTCGCACGGCACCGGTAAATGAACCCTTGCGATGGCCGAAGAGCTCCGATTCCAGCAAAGTCTCCGGGATCGAGGTGCAGTTGACCGCGATAAACGGTTTTTCGGCTCGTGGGCTGGAGGCGTGAATGGCGCGTGCAAGCAACTCTTTTCCCGTCCCACTCTCACCCTGGATCAGGACGCTGGTATCGGTCCTCGCAACCAGGCGGGTACGGCCCAGCAGCGACTCCATGGCAGCGCTTCGGGTCACGATGTGGCGCCGCCAGGAGTCGTCTTCGCCGTTTGTTTGGTCCGCCGTGACTGCACCACTGATGCGTAAACCCTTAGCAACACACGCCAGCAGGACTTTACTATCAAAGGGCTTGGTCAGGTAACCAAACACCCCTTGCTGGGTTGCCTGTACCGCATCGGGGATGGTCCCGTGCGCTGTGAGCAGGATCACCGGAAGAACGGGATGGCGCTCATGCACCAGCCTAAAAAAGGCCATTCCGTCCATCCCGTCCATGCGCAGATCGGTGATCACCAACTGCGGCTGAAACGTCTCCAGCCGCGCCAGCGCCTTGTATCCGCTGTCTACGGCATCGACGGTATATCCTGCGGCGCTCAGGCGGATCTTGAGCAGACGCAACAGCCCGAGGTCGTCATCGACCAGCAGGAGCCTGGATTCGCTCGACATCATCTGGGGGGATCTCCAAGGGTTTTGCGCGGGCGTTAAGTTTTTGCTCGATGCGCTTCAAGGCGTCGAGTTGTTCCTGTAATTGCTTAGTTTGTTCTCGTTCCTTGGCGAGTTCCAGGATTACAGTTTCATTGTCGCTTTCGACGTCGGCGCGGTTTCGGCGTTCAGCCGCCCACATTTTTTGCCAATATTGATACCGCTCGTGGTGTTGCGCCCGCTCACTGAGTAGGGCACGCAAAAAATTCAGTCCCGCCTCATCGCCCTCCGTGAGCGCATGTGTCGACGCAAGCAATTCCATGGCGTAGGCGTCGTCGCGAACGGGTGTGTCCGGCCGCATGAGCAGCAAGGCCAACTGCAGCCGTTGCGCGATATCCTCTTCAGCTTTGGACTTAAGTCGAGTCACTTCTTGCTTTTTCTCGTCATCGGGCCACCGGCTGACCTGCTCGACATAGAGCAGGGCGGAGATCAGGGGTGAATGAACGACAACCTTGCTGGTGCGCTCAGGGGGCGTGCTGATCGGCGCGGGTGCTAAGCTTTGGCAGCCGCTCAAAAAAACCCCTATCGCCATAAGGCGGCACCAATGCGGGTAAGGACCTATCAATAGCGTCACGACAGCACGTTTGATCCCGCTCGATTTTGACCTACCGGATGCGAATTCCTTAGGCACAAGTGGTTCTCAAC
>JBOHHR010000253.1:0-3955 GCA_050725475.1 Gammaproteobacteria bacterium
GTTCCGGCCAGGCGGGGGTCTCGATAGGAGAAAAAGTGGAACCCGCCGGTACTAGCGTCATAACCAGCCCCGGAACCATAAGCCCCGCCCCTCTCCCGCACGGCGTTATGCAGATAACCGTTTTGCAAAAATTGCCCTAACACGGCCAGTGCAGGCGCGTCGGAATGGTCAGCGGCTACGGTAGGGTAGGCCCGCGCACAAAAGTTCACTCCTGTTGGGGTTAACCAAGCCTGATGGACCTTGGCAAAGTCGGGTGCCAAAGCTAAGGATTTGCGGTCTTCCGCCTTAGCATGCGCGCTCGCCCACCGCAGCTTTAGCTCCTCCAGATAACCCTCCCGTTCGCTTGCTTCCCCAACCACAAGCAGCCGCGGGAGGCAACGAATAAGCTTCTCCCGCAAGGCCTTCAGGCGCTCCGAGAACGCGAGCAGAGACTCCTCTTGTTTCAGTTCCTTATCCAAACCCTTGAGAGTGCGCAAGCTGGTGAGACCGTTCCATTTCTCGAGCACAAACGCGGCGGGGGAGATGCGGCTGGACGCGGCGGTGATCGCCAGTGTATGACCGTGATCCGTTACCACCGATTCACGATAACTCCGCGCCTGAGCCACCAGCTCCCGCAAACGCTGAAGCTCGTCGAAACGAGCAAAGCCAAAGGTTTGTTGCAGTAACTCGGCCAAGGCGGCGTGATTTCTTGCCAAGCCATGGCTCTGCACTCTTAGGACGGCGTGGATCCGGTGAGTATCGCCCAGCGCCGCTGTCACGCTGCATTGCGCATCGATGCCGCCGCTCACCCGCGCCTGCCATACCTGCACCTGCCGGTAGTCGAGAGCACCGACTCCAACGTGGGTCAAGGTATCGCAATAAAGGGGAAGCAACTGCAGTTCGTCCGGTCCGAGCTGCGGCAGCGTGGCGACGACATCTTCATACACCAGCCCGTTAGTGGCGGCCGGGTACCAGGTACAGGGCAAGCCGCCACAGACACTGGGCCGGCCCTCCGGGATGTCCAGATCCGGGGGCACATCTTCCAGCCCAACGCGAGGCAAAATGTCTGGATTGTCTTCTTCCGCTTGCCGTTCGGCGAGTGCGGCGGCACGCGCCACCACTTGTGCCTGCTCGTTGGCACTCATCGCCAGCTTTGTCGCCCGTAATCGCTCGCGCTCGGACCGAGCTTCCTGCTCGGCAAAGCGTTCATCCGGTGCCATAACCACCCGGATCCGATGCCGGTTCTCAAGCAGAAGACGTCGTGCCAGCGCTTGGATAAACCCGGGCTGCTCCGTTTCCCGTCTGAGCCTGTCGATCAGAGGATCGATGTCTAAAGCTGAGATGGGATCCCCCCCGTGTAATGCCATGGGCAAGGCGGTTTCGATCAAGCGTAAGCCATAGGGGTAACGGCCAATGGGGATCTCGCGCTGTTCCAGTTCGAGCTGGTGCAATACCGAATCCAGTAACTCTTTGGCGACTCCCTTTGTAGCCACCTCCGCAAGTTGGTCCAATACCAGGCTCTCAAGCGCATCGGCGCGCTGGGGCTCCGATCCCTCTAAACCACACACGAAGATCGCCTCGCGAGTCGCAGTGCTCAATCCATTGAGCTCCGAGGGCGAGGTCCCGAGCGGGGTGGTTTCCAGCGCATGCTGCAAAGGGCAAGCACTATTGTCGAGTAACACCCCGGCTAACAGATGCATGCGCAACAGTTCGAAGAGATCGCGGGTGTCGCTGAGCAGCCACCCGATAACGATGTGGGTGCTGGCCTCAAGTTCGCCCGGGCTGGCGTAAGACGCCGTCACTGTTTGGGGGTGATCGAAGCCCTGCTCGCAAGGCGCACAAAGGGGTTCCTTTCGCGCTTCGAACCGGCTAAGCGCTAATCGGTGAAATCTCTCCTGATGCTCTTTTTCCGGAAAATTCCCGTAGGTGGCCAACAGGGCGTTGGAAGGATGGTAGTGGCGGCGATGAAAATCCACCAACTGGCGATACAACAGCTTGGGGATTTCACTCGGCTCTCCACCGCTGTTAAAGCGGTATGGAGCCGTGGGGTAAAGCGCCGCGCAAAGTATTTGCCACAGACGGGCGTGGGGCGCGCCCATGGCGCCTTTCATCTCATTGTAGACCACGCCCTTGTATACCAGGTCCGAATCGGGATCGGTGGGACGCTCAAACTCCATGCGCCAACCCTCTTGGGCGAAATCCAGCTCATGCAGCCGCGGAAAGAAGGCAGCGTCTAAGTAAACCTCCAGTAAATTGTCAAAGTCCTTGCGGCTTAAGCTCGCAAACGGAAAAGCGGTCCAATCCGGGCCGGTAAAGGCGTTCATAAAGGTGTTGAGCGAGCGCCGCAGCATCATGAAAAAAGGATCGCGCACCGGAAACCGCTCCCCGCCGCACAACACGGTATGCTCTAGGATGTGGGCGACGCCGGTGGAATCCTCGGGTGCGGTGAGAAAGCCCACGCAAAAGACATTATTGGGATCATCGGCCGCCAGATGCAGGTGGCGTGCACCCGTCCGCTTGTCCCGGTATTCTCTGGCCTCGAGATTGAGCGTGGGGATCTGCCTGCTTCGCAACAGTTCAAAGCTTGGGGCCGGCATCAGTCAGATTCCAGGCTTTCGCATACCGGCCAAGCTGTACTCATAGCTGCTCTAAGTAGCGCTCTACATCGAGCGCCGCCATACAGCCTGAGCCCGCGGAGGTGATCGCCTGCCGGTAGATGGGGTCCGCAACATCACCGGCGGCAAACACGCCGGGCACATTGGTCTGAGTGGCAAACCCGCTACATCCACTTTTCACTTTTATGTAACCGCCTTCCATCTCCAATTGCCCTTCGAAGATCTCGGTGTTGGGCTTGTGTCCTATCGCGATGAATATGCCGTGAACGGCAAGATCCCGAGGAACGCCGGTGACGGTATTCTTTATTCGCATCCCCGTCACGCCTGCTTCATCGCCCAGGACCGTATCCAGCACGTGATTCCACGCGATGTCTACTTTACCATCCTGAGTCTTTTGCAGCAGCCGATTGCTCAAGATCTTCTCGGCCCGGAAGCGGTCCCGTCGATGGACCACCGTTACCTGAGAGGCGATATTGGACAGGTACAAGGCCTCTTCCACCGCCGTATTGCCGCCTCCGATTACGGCCACGGGCATTTGCTTATAGAAAAATCCGTCACAGGTCGCGCAAGCGGACACACCTCGGCCGCGATAAGCCTGCTCCGACTCCAAGCCTAAATACTTGGCCGAGGCGCCGGTGGCGATTATCAAGGCATCACAGGTGTATTCGCCCTCATCGCCCGTCATTTTAAATGGCCGCCCGCTGAGCTCCGCTTGAGTTACATGATCAACGATGATCTCGGTGCCGAAACGCGCCGCGTGCCGGCGCATGCGTTCCATCAGATCCGGGCCTTGGACGCCTTCATCATCGCCGGTCCAATTGTCCACGTCCGTGGTTGTCATCATCTGGCCCCCCTGCTCGAGGCCGGTGATCAGCACCGGCTCTAAGGCGGCCCGCGCCGCATACACGGCCGCAGTATAGCCCGCCGGGCCCGAACCTAGAATCAGCAAGCGCTGATGCCTGATAGCCATCCAATACCCTCGACGTTTGCGTCTTTTAGAAATTTGTTTATTTTAATCGAATTCACGCTCGAACATCGTGCCGCAAGGACGGTGGAGTGCGGTCCAGGCACCGATAGCCTACAGCCTCACAGACCCGCGATCGGTACCGTTGCACTTGCTCAGCAGTACAGGGACGGCGCCCGCTCGGATCGCCTAGGTAACCGCACGGACCTGGATTATAGCCGCCAGTGTGGTGTCCCATTAAGAACTTGCAGAATTAACGTATCCTTGTCGCGTCTTTCCGTAAATGGATTGTACGGAATCCAGTGCCATGGAAGGTGTCCCGTTCACGTTTCTGTGTCCTCGATTCCGGCACTCCCGACCGGAATCACGGCCTGTAGACGAGCGCGGGCACTACACT
>JBOHHR010000254.1:0-6611 GCA_050725475.1 Gammaproteobacteria bacterium
CTGCAAGATGGTCTCATCGGCCAGCGCCTCGACTGGCTGTTCATTCAGCGAAAACGTGACCGACGGCTGTGGTTCTGAGATGAATTTCGGGTTGGCAACCATGAGCTATTCTCTATGCAAATTCGTGCGCGAAGTATTTCATTGCACAGCGCAGGGGGTTGGGCGCCGCTTGGCCCAGGCCGCAAATAGAGGCGTCTTCCATGGCCGTGGCCAACTCCTCTAACAGCGGCTTATCCCACTGCGGCTGCTGCATCAGTTTGACCGCTTTCGCGGTCCCGACCCGGCAGGGTGTGCACTGCCCGCAGGATTCGTCCTCGAAAAAACGCAGGGCGTTCAGCGCCGCGTCTTTCGCCCGGTCCTTATCCGATAATACGATGATCGCCGCCGAGCCGATAAAGCAACCGTAAGGCGTTAAGGTGTCGAAATCAAGCGGGAGATCGCCCAGGGAGGCGGGCAGGATCCCTCCCGAGGCGCCCCCCGGAAAGTAACCGTAGAACGCATGCCCGGGCAACATACCCCCGCAATATTCCTCTATTAACTCCTTCATAGTAATGCCGGCGGGAGCAAGATGGACGCCCGGCTTCCGAACCCGGCCGCTGACCGAAAAAGAGCGCAAACCCTTGCGCCCGCGGCGACCCTGGGAGGCAAACCAATCTGCCCCTCGCTCTAAGATGTCCCGCACCCAATGCATGGTCTCCATGTTTTGTTCCAAGGTGGGCCGCCCGAACAAGCCGACCTGGGCCACATACGGGGGGGCGCAGCCGGGGCATGCCCCGCTTGCCCTCGATGGATTCGATCATGGCGGATTCTTCCCCGCAAATGTACGCGCCCGCGCCCCGCCTTAGGTGTATGGGGGGCAAAGCGCAGGGGGGATCGGTGTCCAAGGCCGCAAGCTCCTGGCTTAACATCTCGCGACAGCCGGCGTATTCGTCGCGCAGATAGAGGTATATCTGGTCCGCTTCGATGGCCCAGGCGGCGATCAACGTGCCCTCCAAGAAGCGGTGCGGATCGCGCTCGAGATAGTAACGATCCTTGAAGGTGCCTGGCTCACCTTCATCAATGTTGATGGCGATCGCGGTTTGGGCTGTTGGCGCAGGATGCGCCATTTGCGCCCGGTCGGGAATCCGGCGCCACCCGTCCCCGTAGGTTTGAATCTTCGAGGATCGTGACCACCGCCTCCACGGTATGCTCGCCTGCGATGCAGGCGCGCAGCGTTTGATAACCGCCTTGTTCTCGGTAGCGCTGATAGTCGATGTGCTTCGTGTTCTCGGGCGAGGAGTCGCCGCTCTGCACAGCCTGGAGCCACCGCCTGTGGCGTTGCCTTCTCGATGGGGTTCATCCCCACCACCGCAACCGGTGCTCCGTGGCAACGGCCGACACAGGGCACGCGCTGTACCGCGCACCCCGGGTTCGAGGTGCTGCTTGAGCTCGTACACCAGGTGATCGCAACCGAACATCTCGCAAGTGACCGACTCGCACACCCGCACGGTCAGCTCCGGCGGCGGGGTGTCGACTTCGGACACGACATCGAAATGATGGTAAAAAGTCGCGACTTCGTAGATCTCGGCGAGGGGGAGCCTGAGCTCTTCGCCGAGGGCCAAGATATGCCGTACCGAGATGTGGTGGTAGCGATCCTGGATACGGTGCAGAAACTCGATCAGCAAATCGCGCCGCCGCGGCGTATCGCCCAGCAGCTCCCGGATCTCGGCCAGTGCCTTGAGATCCATGACGCGCCCGCTGGCGCGCCCTTTTTGGCCTCTTGTTCGTTTCAACGTTCTGGTCCCGTTAACGTGTTGTCCAGGATAAGGATCTCACCTTTGCCTCCATAGGGCAAATCGCCGGCGTAGCGTTCGGCCTCGGGACCGAAGGAATTGAACTGCTCGAAATGGCGGAATAATAGGCGCAGAAATTCCATCTTCAGATGACCGCACGAATCAAAAGTGGACGTTATCCGGACAGGTGGAAGCGCCAAGATGATGCTTCTCTTTTTCATACCGAAACCGACGGCTGCTCCGGCTTTTCCCAGAATAACAATCATACCGGCAAACATGCGACTGCCGGCAAAGCCCCGGCGGTTCCTTCCGCCACCAAGGTGCCTCGGCGCATTAGTCGGTCCCCGGCATTGCTCAGTACGCTGTATGTTGTGTATAAACCTCCAGCAGTCTGGTCGGCTGAAAACTCACCCACGGTATCCGGGGCTGGGCCCCTTACCCCCGTGGGTAGCGAACACTAGATCTCAATCTGTGTGCCGAGCTCAATCACTCGGTTGGTTGGGATATTGAAGTACTCAACCGCGCTACCGGCGTTCCTCGCCAGCGTTGCAAACAGGCGATCACGCCATAACGCCATGCCACTGAAGGTGGCGGCCACAGGGATCACGGTCTCGCGGCTTAGGAAGAACGAGGTCTGCATCATGTCAAACTCCAGCCCCCGCTCCCTGCAGAGCTCGGTGAGCGCCTTTGATACATTGAGCCGGTTCATAAACCCGAAGCATAGGGACACACGCCAGCAGTGGTGCCCTAACGATTGGATCGATACGCGCTGCCCGAACGGCACCCACGGGACGTCTTTCACTTCCACGATGAGGAATACCAAACGCTCGTGCAGCACCTTGTTGTGGTTGAGGTTGTGCAGCAGCGCGTGGGGTACCACATCGGGCGTCGCGGTAAGGAATACGGCCGTGCCGGGAACGCGTGGAGGCGGTTGGCGGAAGAGCGAGTTCAGGAACTGTTCGAGCGGCTCTGCGGAAATCCGCAGTTCCCTAAACAGGATCTCCCGCCCACGTCGCCACGTCAGCATCACAGTGAGCATTCCGGCGGCGAGGACGAGTGGAAACCAGCCGCCGTCGGCGACCTTCAACAGGCTCGAGGAAAAGAACACGACGTCTACAAGGATGAAGAAGCCGGTCGCAAGGACGCATAAGGGCAGGTTGTAGCCCCAGCCATAGCGGATCACGAAGAAGGTGAGGAAGGTCGTCACCAGCATCGTCCCGGTGACCGCGACGCCGTATGCCGAGGCGAGCGCCGAAGAAGAGCCGAAACCGAGCACTGTAGCTAGGACCACGAAGAGCAGCATCCAGTTGACGCCCGGCATGTAGATCTGGCCCATCTGCTTCGCTGATGTCTGCACCACGTTCATGCGCGGTAGAAAGCCCAGCTGGACTGCCTGTTTGGTAAGCGAGTAGGCGCCAGAGATCGTCGCCTGCGAGGCGATCACCGTCGCCACGGTTGCGAGTGCGACCATCGGATAAAGCGCCCAGGATGGATAAAGCAGGTAGAAGGGATTCTCGATCGCCTTTGGATTCGCAGCGAGCAGCGCACCCTGCCCGAAGTAGTTGAGCACGAGCGCCGGGAATACCAACCCGAACCATGCGATGCGGATCGGGTCCTTGCCTAAGCGCCCCATGTCAGCGTAAAGCGCTTCGGCACCCGTAAACGCAAGCAGCACCGCGCCCAGGACGGCGAACGAGGCGAAGCCGTGTTGCGTAACGAAACCGAGCGCGTGCAGCGGGTTGAGCGCGCCTAGGATGTCGGGATGGCGAACGATGCCATGAATGCCTGCCGCGCCCAGCGCGAGGAACCACAGCATCGTGACGGGCCCGAACAGTGCGCCGACCCTCGCGGTTCCATGGCGCTGGAACATGAACAGCGCGATCAATACGCCAACGGACGCTGGAAGGACGTAAGGTTTGAGAGCACTAGTACCTACCTCGAGCCCCTCGACCGCGGAGAGCACCGAGATCGCGGGCGTCAGCACCGCGTCACCGTAGAAAAGCGCGGCACCGATCAGGCCCGCGAGCACGATAGGTGTGCGCAAATGTGCGTGATCTTTCACAGACGATGAAGCAAGCGCGAGTAGGGCCATGATGCCGCCTTCCCCTTTATTGTGCGCCCGCATGATAAGGATCACATACTTGAGCGAGACGACCACCATCAGCGACCAGAAGATCGCTGAGCTCCCGCCAAGTATGTTCTCAGGTGTGAGAGAGATCCCATGCCCGGGCTTGAATGTTTCCTTGACTGCGTACAGAGGGCTGGTGCCGATGTCACCGTAGACGATGCCGAGCGCAGCAACCGTCAGCGCTGCCCGGGGTTCATACAGGTGTGTGCCTTTAGCCACTTTCCGGCTCCTACGAACGAGATAATCGAGAAGAAAAACGTGCCTCTCTCTCAAGGCACGTCACCCGGTAGTTATACCACCGGAAGCAATTTATTGATCTCCCCTGCGCTAATATCCGTCGGCTGTCTGCCCTCCAGGAGCTTGGCCCACCGCACGAAACGGTGTGGTGCAATGAGCTTTAAGGCACTCTCCGCCATTCGTTCACCAGCCGGATCGCCGTCTGCAAGAACCCACGCCCGGCCGTCTTCCGGCACGAGCTCGGTGATGAGTCTTGCCTGTTTCTCCGAAACTGAAGCCCCCATTCACCGCCACCGCGTTCACAATCCGCTTCTGCGAGCCACCAGACGGCACTGAAGCTCTCGACGACCACGAGATCGGTGGCCCCCTTCACCCTATAGCCGTTATAATATATATAGGCGAGAGGGTAGAAAAAAAAGCCTTATATTGCAATGCATTATTGTGTTGGTGAAAAAATTTCGGTCAAACCCTACACTTTATCCACAACGCCTCTGCCGTTCATCGAAAGAGAGCATGCCGTGTTTCTCCGTAAGGAAGCGATCACCGCGCTGCCGTACCCAGCCGGAGAAAATCTTTTGAACCAGGGTGGAGGGACTCAAGCTCCTGCCGCACGGAGTTCTCCAGCGTGGCAACGTCGGCCTTGGAGAGCGTCGCCCGTATTCGGGCAAGCTCTTTTTCTCGATAAGACTCATAGGCGGCGAGACGGCGATCCTCGTCTTTTTTCGTCTGCTCCTTCGCCTCGTGTTGCATCGCTTACCCACGGGCCGCAAGTCCCTTCGTGTAGGGGGCATAGTATTTCTTAAGCCCACCGAGCGTTTTGATGTCAAAATTCGTCTTCTTTCCTTCCATGATCCCAAAGTCAATGAAGCCTTTCACCTCTGCGGCGCTGTGTTTTTCAAGGAGGGATGCGGCAAAGGAAGTCTCCTTTTCTGAGAATCCGAGCTGGTCCACCGCCTTTGTTCCGTAGAGTTGTTGGTGTAAATAGAGGACCATCTCCTGCGGCTTTTGGGTAGTGTTTTCGTCTACGGCAAAGATAAAGGGAAGTTCGATCTGGAAACGCCGGCTGTAGAAACGTTCGTAGTCTTGAAAAAAACCGGACCCAGGGTAAAACACAATATTAAAACCATCGCCCGGAGCGTTTTTTTCGATTTCATAGCTTCGAATCAACCCGAACGTTGCAAAAATCCGATAGAAAAAGGTCAGGCTGCTTGGTCCAATGCCTCGAGATAATGCGACAGCTCGTTCTGCACGGCGGTGTTAGCGCTCATGGATAAAACCACTTTGCCCTGTGGTCGAATAATGCGCCCGGCGCGCTGCAGGAGATTGCGGCGCACCGTTTTGACCTCCTGAAATATCCAGAGCGCGGCGCGCTTCGCTGTGGTGCGCCGGCTTCTCGGGTGGACTTGCATTTGCAGCTCTCGATTGAGGTTGTGGGCAAGCAGCCCCGCGAGCAGTTACAGCTGATTGCCTACCCGAGTGGTGACCGGAATGTAGCCTATCTGACAGTCGGACTTCAGCTCGGCAAACACCCCTTCTTGCGAGCCGCGCCCCTCATGGAAGGCGACTACCCCCTTGGCGGCTACGGCTTTGTTGGTGAGGATAACCTTGAACTCATAGCCATACGCACGCGGCATGCAGCTCTTTGCCCAGCGCCGGGATCTGTTCACCACCTTGGAGTTGGTGTTCTTCGATACGACCTCGATTTACTTCGAAGGGGCGGGCGGGGAGAGTTTGGGTCAATATGGTCACAGCAAAGATCACCGCCCCGATCTGAAGCAAATGGTTGTTGGGGTGGTCATCGCGAGCTCTGGGCACCCCATCTGTTGTGAGCTTGGCCCGGCAACACCACCGATGTGCAAACCCTGTTGCCGATTGTAGAGCGCTTACGAAAGCGTTTTGCCATCGGGGAGGTCTGCATCGTGGCCGACCGCGGCATGATCCGCCAAACCACCCTGGAGCACTTGGAGGCACGACACTGGAAGTATCTCCTCGGCGCTCGGCTGCGCCGGCAGAAGGAGGTCACCGAGGAGGTGCTCTCCCGTGGGGGACGTTATCAGGTGGTGCATCCGAAAGGTCGGTATTCCGAGGATCCCTCCCCGCTCAAAGTAAAGGAGGTTTGGGTTGGACAGCGGCGCTATGTGGTCTGCCTCAATGAAGACCAGAGAAGCAAAGAAGCGGCAGACCGTGAGGCTATCCTCAGTGCCCTGCGTGAGCAGATCAAGCGGAGTGACAAATCGCTCATCGGCAACAAAGGCTACCGCAAGTACCTCAAGAGCCAAGGGGTGCGTTTTACGATCGATGAGCAGAAGATCCTCGAAGAGGCCCGTTACGATGGCAAGTGGGTGTTACGCACTAACACCGATCTTACGGCGGCTGAGGTGGCGCTGACTACAAGCAGCTTTGGATGGTGGAGGAGATCTTCCGCTCGGCGAAATCGCTGCTCGAAACCCGGCCCATCTTTCATAAGTGCGATG
>JBOHHR010000255.1:0-2379 GCA_050725475.1 Gammaproteobacteria bacterium
GTGCGGATGTTCTGCCGGATCGGGGAAGTGAACCGTGCACCGGCAAAGTCCTGCGAGGATTCGAGTTTTTCGATCAAGGTCGTCGCCGTGTCCGCTTCGCCTTGGATGGTGATCTGGTTCCCATCGACCTGCAAGCGGTTCAGCCACGCATCATCGGGCATGAGTCGCGCAAGTTGATTCAAGGTGGCGATCCTCAGGGGCAAGTCTTTGCGTTTCCCGACCAAATACCGTCCCCCGCTCGTTAGCTGCTCCAACCGCTGGCGCAGGTGGACGGCTACGGTAGCCTCTTTCCGCACTTGTGCGATTTGCTCTTGCAACTCGGTTAATTTTTTCCCATTGAGGTATAAAGGGAGGCAGAGGGCGACGAGTAGCAGCAGCCCGATGAGTGCGGCTTGTACCCAGAGCTCGCGATTGGCCGAAGCACTCGTGTCGCCGTCCGCCCGTAACATTAACTCGTGGGTGATGCGATTAGGCTCCGCGGGATCGGCGAATGCCACGGCCTGGGCCTTGAACCCCCAGGAGTTGAGCTGCTGGGTCACAGCTTCCACTGGAGCCCGTGGGGACAAAAATAGCTCTAAGCGCAAACGCTGTGTGTCGGAATCCCGTTCCAGGATGCGGTAATCAAAATAGATCTCCTCGGGATTGAACGGGGTAAGCCGATCCATCTCGAAGCCGATGACCTCACGCAGGTTTTCTTCCGTCGCGAGCGGTAAGGTGATCGATTTGCGGATACATTCCGAAGCTGGAAGTAGGATCAAAATACGGGCCCCGGCTTGGTGATGCCGTGAAAGCCAAGCAAGGGCCGCTTTCTGTTCTGCGCTTGCGCGCTCTCCCAGAGCAAAGCGGAAGCGTGTAATGGGTGTTGATTGGCCGGGATGCGCTTGGGTGAGCACGGCTTCCCCTTCGCTAAGGCGAACGTAAATCGTGTCGCGGTCGCGCTCGAATCGCTTTTGGATTTTTTCCGGCACGACATCGTGCAAGCCGTCCAGCCACCAGCGAAAAAACCCCTTGAGCGCTAAGGAGACAGAAGCTAGGGCCATCCGTCGCTCACCCCGAAGTCCACCCGAGAATGGTGTAAGGCCGTTGTGGGATCCGATCCAGAGAAATAATGGCCGCGATAGAGGTGCGCGCGTTTGCGACTATTCCCTGGGCACGAATGGAAAACACACGCCCGCCTCCGGTGCCTGCGTACCTCCGGTCGAGATCGAGGGCGCTGCGTTCGCTACCGGGTGTTTCACGCTCTTTCACTAAGCGCTCGCGCAGCTTTTCTGGATCTTGGTTCGGCACGGCCTTCAACACCGACATCGGCGCTAAGGTGAGGTTTACCTCCTTGAGCCCGGAATGCACCGTGATCGCTCGGCGCACCTTTTTAAACAACTTCGTTGACATGCCCGGGATTTGCAGCAGCTCCTCAACGGTGTCAAAACGGGCGTTTTTCGGACCGTAGTCGACACCCGACTCACGGTAGACCTCTTCTTCCAAGCCCTTAAGCCGGTTTAGATTATCCGGATCGCGAAAATCCAAGATCGCCTCCACCAAGCTCTCGCGCGGCTCGTCGCGCAGGCCTACGGAGAGCAGTAAGTCGTCAAACAACTCCGGGCCGGCTCGGTTAAGATCGATCTTTCCAGCCTCATCTTCGACGTACGTTCGCACCTGCCCGGCGCCAAAACGGTATTGTTTTGCGAGCAAGGTCAGACTCGGCGTCTGGCGCCGATCGGCTTGGAGCAACCGTAGGATAACATGATTAATGCCCGCTTCGGCGAGCGCGCGCGCCCTCACCTGAGCGCTTTGCGTCAATGCCAACCGGATCTCGGTTCGCATTGCCAGCACCAGCCCCCCCATGATTACCGTTAGCAACACCGTCGCCCACAGAATGATCACGAGAACGATGCCGTTCTGGCGCCCTACCACAATGCTAGATTTCACCCTGTTCGATGTCCTCAGGTTCCACGGCGGCGGATGGCGCCCCGAGGCGTAGCGGCACGATGATACCCCGAGCTTCGTTGGACTCGCTCCAGTAACGCAGCCGTACCATCTCGGGTAAGCGCTGGATGTTGTGCCATTCGGGTTGCCATCCGCTTCCCGATCCGCTTTCCAGCGGCCCATAGAAATCGAAGGTGATTTGTTGCAGCCCGCCTAGCAGCACCCGGCGGCGCGCCGACGGATCGCTTGGTGCTGAAGCGGGACGGTAAAGACGATAGCTCAGTATCAGGCGTTCACCACGGGTATCCGGCTCGGCGTGGAGCGCCAAGCGGTATAGCCCCCCCACCCCTTGCTGTGTCGGTAGCAGGGCGGTAAACGCAACGCGCCAGGGCTCACCCTGGAAGACGCTGTTCTTGCCATCCTCAAGGCGCACGCGAAGAGGGCGGGCTTCGCTCA
>JBOHHR010000256.1:0-2738 GCA_050725475.1 Gammaproteobacteria bacterium
GCCGAAACCGCAAGCGTGCGCGGGTCCGGTACGCTGATCGAGGCCGCCTGACTTAAGGGAACCTCGGAGCCGTAGTAATCGACGGTAATATGATCGAGCAAACTCGGGTGCGCCCGTCCGGTGCGGAGCTTTGCCAGCTCCTGTTTCAAGGCTTCGATCGTCTTGTTCATGCGCTTATCGGCGTCACTCGTAACTTCACTGATCATTAGGACCGCCTCCGTGACCCGCGCGGTGATTCAAAGCGTGCCCCCGGATCACGGAACCATTCCCGTTTCGGAGAAGCCATGCATCAATGTTGGACCTGTTGCATCCCCTTAACATTGTTTATCAACGTGCCCTCGGACTCGCCCATGATCGCGCGCCGCAAGGCACCGGGTTTCCCCATACTGAGCACACGCAAGGGCATATCGTTATCGCGGCACAACACGATAGCGGTCGCATCCATGACCCCAAGCTTTCCTTGTAGCACTTCGTCGTAAGTTAGACAATCATAACGCTTGGCGTCGCGAACCGTGATCGGATCGGCGGAATAAACGCCATCTACTTTGGTTGCCTTGATCATCAGATCGGCCCCTATCTCCACAGCGCGCAAGCTGGCGGCCGAGTCGGTGGTAAAAAATGGGTTTCCGGTTCCCGCGGCGAATATCACCACTCTTCCTTTCTCCAAATGGCGCACGGCTCGCCTGCGAATGTAATCCTCGCACACCTGATTGACCTTAATCGCAGACATTACCCGGGCAAAAAGGCCGTCCGCCTCCAGAGCATCTTGTAATGCCAGGGCATTGATAATCGTCGCCAGCATCCCCATCTGATCGGCGCTTACCCGATCCAAACCCTTAGCGGCCAAGCCAGCACCCCGGAAAATGTTCCCACCACCGATGACGATTGCTACCTGTACCTGCCTCTCAACGAGATCTTTCACTTCTTTGGCGATCTGTCTTGTCACATCGAAGTCGATTCCGTACGCGCGACTTCCGAGCAACGCTTCGCCACTCAGCTTGATCAGAACACGCCGATAGTAGGGTTCGGACAAAGGCGCACGAGCCATGGTCATTGTCTTAGGTGCCTTTCACCTGCGCCATCACCTCGGCGGCGAAATTTTCCGCCTTTTTCTCCAAACCCTCCCCAACCTCGAAGCGGGTGAACGAATGCACCCTCGCCCCGGCTTCTTTTAATAACTGGCTAACGCTTACTTCGGGATCCTTGACGAATGGCTGTCCCAACAGGGTCACCTCCGCGAAGAATTTCTTCAATCGTCCTTGTACCATTTTTTCTATAATAGCCGCAGGCTTACCACTATTTTCCGCTTGCGCGATCAGAACCTCTTTCTCTTTCTCCACCAATTCCGGGGGGACCTCTGTCTCGTTCACGCAGACCGGTCGGCTGGCGGCCACATGCATGGCGATCTCCTT
The DNA here is from genome assembly GCA_050725475.1 of Gammaproteobacteria bacterium. GTDB lineage: Bacteria > Pseudomonadota > Gammaproteobacteria > JBOHHR01 > JBOHHR01 > JBOHHR01. The sequence goes on from JBOHHR010000256.1 coordinate 1,413, forward strand.
AGCTAATCCGGTATCACCGCCTTCCAGATCCACGATTACGCCAATCCTCCTATTGCCATGCGAATAAACGCCGGGGGTCCCTTTGCAGGGCCGCACTTCAAATCGGCGTACGGCGATTTTCTCCCCGATCTTAGCCGCTAATTGCTGCTGGCGCTCTTCTACCGTGTCGCTCTCCCCCGAACCCAAAGAGAGCCGCATCAGAGCAGCCGCATCGGCGGGTTGCTTTTGCAGGATAACGTTTGCCACAGCTTCGCAGAACGTGCTGAAATCGTCGCCTTTGGCGACGAAATCGGTTTCGCAGTTCACCTCCACCATGGCAACCGTCTGGCCCATTTCGCGCATGACTACTACCCCCTCGGCGGCGACCTTGCCGGTTCTTTTCGCCGCTTTGGCCAGACCGGCCTTGCGTAAATGCTGTATGGCCGCTTCCAAATCTCCCGCACAGGCTTGCAAGGCCTTTTTACACTCCATCATCCCGGCACCCGTGCGCTCGCGCAGCTCTTTGACCAAAGCCGCTTTAATTTCCATAGTCATGCCTCACTTGTCGTTTCGACCTTGGCTTGCGTGGGCGCTTCTGGATCGGGCACGGGAGTACCCCCTTCCATCAGTTCCCTCGGAGCTTTCTTATCCGGTTTTTTGGCGCCTGCCTTCTTCCTTACCACTTTTCGTGACGCTTCATGGTCAGCGCCGTCGCTCATCCCGGCCGACACCACTTTGCCCGCGTCATCGAGCTCCACGAAGTCGTCAACAACATTGCCAAGCTGTTGTGGAATCTGCCGACCTTCGATGATCGTATCGGCTGCTACTTTTGCGTAGAGCGCAATCGAGCGAATCGCGTCGTCATTACCCGGGATCACATAGTCGATGCCATCCGGGCTGTTGTTGGTGTCCACCACGGCTACAATGGGGATCCCCAACTTGGTCGCTTCCGCTATGGCGATCTTTTCATGCCCCACATCGACGATGAAAAGCACATCCGGCAAGCCCTCTATATCTTGGATCCCCGATAGAACATAGCCCAGTTTCTCCAAATCCCGTCGGAACGTCAGCAACTCTTTTTTGCTGAGGCGTTCCAGGCTCCCATCTTGCTCCATCTGTTGCAGATCTTTTAGTCGCTTGAGCGATTGCTTGACCGTTTTGAAGTTGGTTAGCATGCCCCCGAGCCAACGGCGGTTGACATAGGGCATGTCGCACCGGCTCGCTTCTTGTTGCACGATCTCCTGGGCCGCGCGCTTGGTTCCGACGAAAAGGATGGTTGCGTTGCGCGCCGCCATCTTGGCGAGAAAGTTCATCGCCTCTTTGAGCAGAGGAAGCGTGGTTTCCAGG
>JBOHHR010000257.1:0-5554 GCA_050725475.1 Gammaproteobacteria bacterium
CGCGGGTTAATAACATTGCGGGTGCCGCCGACGGACTGCCCGTATTTTCCGCTCTTCACTACGGCGCGGACACGGGCCTAACACTATGACGGAGAGAGAGGGATTCGAACCCTCGATGGAGCTTTTGACCCCATACTCCCTTAGCAGGGGAGCGCCTTCAGCCGCTCGGCCATCTCTCCGATTGGTCGTCTCCACCTCGTTCTAGTTAGGGCCCTATTACCACATCCCTGTCACCTGTTTCAAGGTGCCCTACTGGAACCCACCCAGCGATCAGTCGCCTGAATTCGCAGCTTCAGCGCTAGCGGGAACCTCTTCTTGCGCCTTAGCCTTTTCTTGCTGGATCCGCTGGTAGATTTCTTCCCGGTGAACCGAGATTTCTTTTGGTGCGTTGACCCCAAGTCTGACTTGATTGCCCTTGATGCCTAACACCGTGATGCTGACATCATCCGCAATCATCAAGGATTCTCCCACTCGTCTGGTCAGGATAAGCATTTTCCCATAACTCCAAAAACATACCGTTCGGGGGGATGTGAAAACTTAGATCCCTGCAAGATCGCAAAGTTCATCCCCCATTTTTGCCCGATGCATCGAGCATTTACATTATTGTAACACCGGCCACTTCGATTAGTACCCCTAGCTAGTAGGCAACTAGCGCTCGCTTTTCGACGTCGCAGAAATGGGCGATCCTTGTTCAAGCCCAAATGCGGAATGCAGGGTGCGTACGGCGAGCTCCAAGTACTTCTCATCGACTACCACCGAGATTTTGATCTCCGATGTGGAGATCATGCGGATATTTATTCCCTCGGCCGCCAAAGCCCCGAACATGTGAGCCGCTATACCTGCATGTGAACGCATGCCCACACCGATGACTGAAATCTTGGCGATTTTATTATCACCCTCGATCTGCCGAGCCTTCATTTGGCTGGCCACATCCTTAAGAATTTCCAGGGTCCGCTCGTAGTCGTTACGGTGTACCGTGAAGGTGAAGTCCGTCGTTCCATCAGAGCCGATGTTCTGCACGATCACATCGACTTCGATGTTGCACTGCGCTATCGGGCCAAGGATCGCGCTGGCAATGCCGGGCTTGTCCGGGACGCCGACTAGCGTGACCTTGGCTTCATCGCGGTTGGCGGTGACCCCCGAAATTCGAACTTGTTCCATGGTATTATCCTCAGGTTTTATCAGTGTGCCTTCGCCCTCTGCGAAGGAAGACAGTACCCGCAGCGAAACCCCGTACTTACTGGCAAATTCCACCGCTCGGATCTGAAGCACTTTAGCGCCTAGGCTTGCCATCTCCAGCATTTCTTCGTAGGTGATCTGAGCGAGCCGGCGTGCTTCTGGGACGATCTTGGGATCGGTGGTATAGACCCCGTCCACATCCGTATAAATTTGGCACTCCTCGGCGTTTAGTGCCGCAGCGAGCGCGACCGCCGTGGTGTCGGAGCCTCCGCGGCCTAAGGTTGTGATATTGCCGTCCACATCGACCCCTTGAAAGCCAGCGACTACTACGACTTTGCCGGCCTGGAGATCGCCGCGGATAGGGCCGCTGTCAATGTTTAGGATGCGTGCTTTGTTATACGAACTGTCGGTGCTGATCTTAACTTGCGAAGCCAGATAGGATCGCGCCGGACATTCGAGAGTCTCCAAAGCCATGCACAATAGCGCAATCGTCACTTGCTCTCCCGTTGCCAGCAACACATCCAGCTCGCGCCCATTGGGATGTGCGCTGATCCCTTTGGCCAAGCTCAGCAGGCGGTCCGTTTCCCCGCTCATGGCCGATACCACCACCACCAATTGGTGGCCAGCGCGACGGGCGTTTAACAGCCGGTGGGCAACGGCTTTGATGCGCTCAATACTGCCCACCGATGTGCCACCATACTTTTGCACCAGAAGCGCCATGCGAGAACGATAAGAAGCTACTGCACCAGACAATAGCGGATAAATGGATGGCGGCGTGGAAAAGATCTGTGCCCGATCACCCAGTACAATTCTCGAGTCGGTGTCTGACCCAATCCGCGACCCCAGCCAAAGCGCTGGTAAGCTTGCTGGGATCGGTGCCCCCGGCTTGCGCCAAGTCTTCCCGGCCCCCTCCTTTGCCACCCACTTGGGCCGCGACGTAGTTTACCAACTCGCTCGCGCTTAGTTTGGCGGTTGCGTTTTTTGTGACCCCGGCGACCAGCCGCACTTTGGAATCATCGACCGTCGCTAATACCACCGCTGCCGTGCCGAGTTTGTCCCGTAGCTGATCGACGGTGTTGCGTAACTCTCCCGCATCCGCCTGCTCGATCCGCGCGGCGAGCACCTTCACACCCCCGACTTCCACCGCCTGCTCACAGAGATCCGTTCCTTTTCGACTGAAAAGCTTGCTCTTGAGCGTTTGTAGTTCTTTCTCTTGTAGGCGCGCGCGTTGCGCAAGCTGCTCTACTTTTTCCGCGGCCTCCTCGCGCGAGGCCTTCACGCAAGCGGCGATATCGCCGAGCCGGATCTCCGTTTGTTCCATCCACTCGATCGCCGCCTCCCCCGTGAGCGCTTCAATGCGGCGGATCCCCGATGCGACACCGGACTCCGACAAGATCTTAAACAAGCCGATGTCACCGGTGCGCTTGACATGCGTACCGCCACAAAGCTCGATGGAAAAATCCCCCATCCGCAACACCCGCACCGATTCTTCGTATTTTTCGCCGAACAGCGCCAATGCACCGCTCTGAAGAGCGTTCTCCATGGGCATGGTCTGGGCTCTAGCCGGGTGATTTCCTCGGATCTCCCGATTCACCAAGCCCTCGATTTCGCGCAGTTGTTGAGGCGACACCGATTCGCCATGGGAGAAGTCGAAACGCAATCGGTCGGGCGCCACCAATGAGCCCTTTTGCACCACGTGCTCACCCAACACCCGCCGTAGCGCGGCGTGCAGGAGATGCGTTGCCGAGTGGTTCAACACCGTCGCTGCGCGAACGTTACCGTCAACACTGGCTTGTACCGCGTCGCCGACCCGCAACTCTCCCATCGTCGCCGTCCCGAGGTGCAGATGCACGCCTGCATGCTTCTGGGTATCACGGACCACAAAGGTGCCTTTTCGCGCTCGAATGATCCCTATGTCACCCACCTGGCCGCCGGACTCCGCATAAAAAGGGGTTTCGCGTAATGCCAAGACCCCGCTCTGTCCTGCCGCCACCATATCGACGGCTTCTCCGTCGATGAACACATGGGTGATGAGGGTTCGTTTTTTCAGGGAATCATAGCCGCAGAAGGCCGTTTTCTCTAGTGTGTCTTTTTGCGAGAGCTTAGGCAACGAGGCGGCGCCCGCCACCACGTGAAACTGGCTTGCCGCACGCGCGCGCGCGCGTTGTTCTTGCATCGCTTGTTCAAATCCCGGCATGTCGAGCTTAAGCCCGCGCTCGCGTGCGATGTCCGCCGTGAGGTCGACCGGAAAACCAAAGGTGTCGTATAGCTGAAACACGATTTGCCCGGGAATGGTGCGGCCGCTTAGTTTTCCTAGCGCCTGATCCAGCACCTTCAGCCCCTGATCCAGGGTCTCTGCAAAGCGCGCTTCCTCCTGCCGCAGCACCCGCTCGATCATAGCTTGCGCTTGTGCCAAATGCGGATAGGCCTGCCCCATGTCATGGCCTAAGACGCCCACGAGCTGATAGAAAAAAGGCTCACGTAAACCGAGCTTATGTCCGTGACGGATGGCACGGCGAATAATGCGCCGCAACACATAACCGCGGCCTTCGTTCGAAGGCATGACACCTTCCGCGACAATGAATGCACAAGATCGAATGTGATCGGCGATCACCTGTAGCGAGGTTTGATTTAAATCTTTGCCGCCGCAAAAAGCCGCGATCGCCTTGATCAAATGCTGGAAGCTGTCGATCTCATAGTTGCTGTGCACGCCCTGCATGACGGCGGCAATGCGCTCTAAACCCATCCCTGTGTCGACGCCGGGCCGGGGTATGGGTGTCAACTTACCCTCGGCGTCTCGGTCATACTGCGTGAACACAAGGTTCCAGATCTCCACGTAGCGGTCGCCTTCTTGTCCCCTGCCACCGGGCGGACTACCCGGCAGTTGCGGGCCGTGATCGTAGTAGATCTCGGTGCACGGTCCACAAGGGCCCGTGGCCCCCATGGTCCAAAAGTTGTCCGTCTCCCCGCAACGGGCGATGCGATCCGCCGCCACGCCGATCTTCTCGCGCCAAATAGCGGCGGTCTCATCGTCATTTTTGAACACCGAGATCCAAAGTCGATCCCGGGGCAACTCAAGGGTCCCAGTTAGAAACTCCCAGGCATAGCCTATGGCTTCCCGTTTGAAGTAATCCCCGAAACTGAAATTGCCCAGCATCTCGAAGAAGGTATGGTGACGCGCGGTATAGCCCACGTTTTCGAGGTCATTATGTTTGCCGCCTGCCCGCACACAGCATTGGCTGGAGGCCGCCCGTTTGTATGGCCGATCTTCGTTGCCGAGAAAGACGTCTTTGAATTGCACCATACCGGCGTTGGTAAAGAGCAGGGTTGGGTCATTCGCCGGGACCAGCGGGCTGCTCGGCACGAGCTGGTGATCGTGCTTCTTAAAAAAATCGAGGAAGAGCTCGCGAAGCTCTGCGCTGCTGCTCATAGTAATTCATCGCTGGGACGCAGCACCCGCTTTATCTGCTCTGTGGTGAAGCCGCGAGATTGCAAAAACCGGGATTGGCGCGCCCTTTCCTGCGCCTCTTGGGGCAGCTCTGCGCCAAAACGCTTGGCGCGGACCTCGGCGGCCCGCTGCAACCATTCGCGGGAACCAATCGACACATACTCGGCGACCATGCCTTCTTTTAGACCACGCTCCCGCAGTTGCTGAATGATCTTCAACGGTCCTTGCCCCTTGTTGACGCGTTGATAGACAAAGGTCTCCACATAGCGTTTCTCACTCAAAATGCCTTGCTCTTCAAGCTGCGCCACTACTTGGACGGCGAGTTCGTGGGCAAATCCTCGTGCCAAAAGCTTGCTCTGGACCTCGAGGCGGGAGTGCTCGCGCTGGGCAAGGAGCGCGAGGGCGGTCCGGAAGCAAGCGCGGTAGATCTCGCTCAGGCTCCGGCCTCCCTGGTCTCCCCGGACGTCGCTTGCTTTGCGCTAGGCAGCGCTTTGGCACGGATCTCGGCCTCTAGGGCGTCGCGCACGCTGGGGTTGGCCTTCAAAAACGTACGCACGTTATCTTTGCCCTGGCCCAAGCGATTCCCCTGGTAGCTATACCAAGCCCCGGTCTTCTCCAGCACACTGTACTGGATCCCGAGATTAATGAGTTCGCTTTCGCGCGAGACACCTTCACCATACAAAATATCGAACAGCGCTTCTTTGAACGGAGGCGCCACCTTGTTCTTGAGCACTTTTACGCGTGTTTCGTTGCCGATGACCTCCTCCCCGCTCTTGATGGCACCGATGCGTCGTATGTCTAGCCGCACCGAGGCGTAGAATTTCAAAGCATTGCCCCCCGGGGTGGTTTCGGGGTTTCCGAACATCACGCCGATCTTCATGCGGATCTGATTGATAAATATCATCAGGGTGTTGGCACGCTTGATGT
>JBOHHR010000258.1:0-2674 GCA_050725475.1 Gammaproteobacteria bacterium
CTCGTACCCCGCCCCACGCGCGGCTTCGTTCTCCATGGCTTATGGACAGTACCATTAGGGTCACGCTTTGTAAAGGTTATTTACTGACAGGTCCTTAGTTAAAAGTAGCCCTTGGGGGGTCCGGCAAGAGACTGACGGAGAGGTTGATCCAAAAGACCGAAACGCGTTCGATCACGACCGCGCCCGATGCCCACCCTGGCAACCACATTGCCGTTTTCGTAGAAGGGCGCGGTCACTTTGAGGTTGCTCACCCGTGGGAGTGTATGCGGGATTCAGGTGCGGACAGAAGTCCAGCACGGATAGAAGGTGAAGGCGCGCGGCGCTGATGATAAGAAGCAACCGGGTCGAAACCCGAGGCATGAGGATGCGCTGTCCAGTCAGACGATTTTCAGGGGAAGCGATAGAGCTGGCGTGAAGCTACGAAGTGGTGCATGGTGATAAAGAAAATGTAACGAAAAAGAATTGGCTCCCAGGAACTTGACAGCGAACGGCTCCGCGCTTCGATGGGGCCGGAGTTCTCCACCTTTTGCCCACCGGCCCGCAATAAATGAACGGTTGCCGGCCCATGGACAAAACGTGGAGAACTCCGGCGGGGCAAACCTGACTCCTGGAGATCGAATCAACCGTTTATAAAAACCTAGACAAACCACAGGGGCTTGACAACGGAGTACTCATAGAAGGGTGGGTTAGCGGCGCAGCCGCGTAACCCACCATCGGCGTTGTCCGGTGGGTTACGCCCTGACGGGCTAACCCACCCTACATTTTCAGATTGCTTGGCGCGGACGGGGTCGAAGTCCAGGAACCACGACTTGAAGAGTGCCCGCGCCATTGCCTCCAGCGTCTCGTTCATCCCCCGGTTCAGCTCGATCTTGTCGTCCAGCGTGCGGAGGATGTGGGCGATGGCGCGTTGTTCGGCATCGTCGAGCGGCGGCCACCAAAGGCGCAGCATCTTTGAGCCTGACGAGGTCGCGCGCATCGGGCAAGAAGTCCGGGACGCGGGCAAATACTTCTTGAGTCACGTTCGCATCATAAATGTAGGCAGTCTGGTTTCGGGCATCGTAATGCCCCAACCAGGCCTCCGTATCGGCAATCAGTCCAGCCGGTCACACCCGCGGGCGCCAGGTGATGCACGATGTGATGCACCCAGGCGACGTGTTTGTACTCGGCCGCGTCCATGCGGCCGCGCAGCGCGTCGGCCATCTGCCAGAGCCGAGCTACGTAGCCGATGGTGGCGCCGTCGTTGCTCACGGCCGTGGAGTTCTTCTGCTGCTTCGGCACGCGTCCTCACAAGGGTATTGCACGATGCCTTCGGCGCCTATGCGCGGGTACCCGGCAGGTGCATGACCACTACATGCCGCTCCGCGGCGAGACCGGGCACAACCAACTGATGGACTTGCGGGTCGGGGTAGGATTTTTTCAGTTCCGCGAGCTCGGCATCAGGATAAATCCCCTTCATCACCAGTAGGGTTGCCGGTCCCCTACACAGGGTTTGCACTTTAGCAAACACCTGGGGCAGCTTCCCAAAACCGCGCGAGGTAAAGGTGGAAAATGCGATGGGTGCCTGGTAAGCCTCTACCCGCTCCCGCGCGACCGACACATTGTCGAGCTTAAGTTCAATGAGGGCCTGGGTAAGAAAGCGCGCTTTCTTCAAGCGGCTCTCCAAAAGCACCCACTGCTGTTCGGGCCTCGCAATTGCCAATACCAGTCCCGGCGGTCCCGCCCCGGAGCCGACATCGGCCATGCGATCGCCCCTGAGGTAAGGCAGCAAGACCAAACAATCCAACAAGTGACGGGTGACCATGGCCAAAGGCTCGCGCACCGCAGTCAGGCTATAGACTTTATTCCACTGGGTGAGCAGGCGAACATAGGCAATGAGTTTTCTCTGGGCTTCGGCGCTTACCTGCAAATCCGTCGCGGAAAGCCCGTTCCAGAGCCGCTCTGCCAAAACCGTGTCTGGATCCGGGTTCAAATCCCGCCGGCTGTTCCCCGGCGCTTCTTTAGATGGATGCGTAAGAGCGAGATCGCCGCCGGCGTCACCCCCGAGATCCGCGACGCCTGGCCCAAGTTTGCCGGCCTGCGATCGGCAAGCTTCTGAACCACCTCGGCGGACAAGCCGGGCACAGTCGCATATTCTATATCCTTAGGGAGGACCGTGTTCTCGTCCCCGCTCGCTCTGGCGATGTCTTCTTCCTGGCGCTGAATGTACCCGCTGTAGCGCGCTTGCACCTCCAGTTGTTCTGCGATCTTGGGATCTTCCACACCCGGACCCAGCCCTGGCAGGGACATCAGCTTTCGATAAGATACATCGGGGCGCCTGAGCAGCTCTGTGGCGTTGTATTCGCGAGCTAAGGGCTGGCCAAATGCGTGCGTTTGCAGCGCTTCCGGGATGCCTAGCGGGCTCACCCGCAAGCGTTGTAAGCGCTCAGATTCGGCCTCCAGCGCATTGCGTTTGGCTTCGAAACGACGCCAGCGCGCCTCATCCACGAGCCCTAGGGAGCGCCCCCGCGGGGTCAGCCGCAGATCGGCGTTATCCTCGCGCAACAGCAGGCGATATTCGGCGCGACTGGTGAACATGCGGTAAGGCTCCTCGGTGCCGCGGGTGATGAGATCATCGATCAGCACGCCGATATAAGCCTCGTCCCGGCGTGGTGTCCAGGGTTCTCTTCCTTGCACC
>JBOHHR010000259.1:0-11479 GCA_050725475.1 Gammaproteobacteria bacterium
GTGTCTGTCATCCGCTCCTGGGTTAAGCGCATGGTGCTATTTGTTTCAGAGGTGGAAGAATTGCTTAAATGGCTCTGCACTGAGGCAAGCAGAACGCTTCTATATGCAGCGTTGCAAGCGCTTAGAGTCGATCCTCGGATGATACCGGCGAAGGCGGCAAAAGCGCGCGGATGGTCGGCGGGATAGGCATGGAACGGCCTTGTTCATGGTCGACCCACACAACCTGGGCCTTGCCAAGGGCGTATAGCAACTCCGGCGCCTTAAGATCCAGAATTTCGTAGCGGGTCTCAAAGCTGGAGCGGCCCGGCGCACCCGCATACATTTTGACCCACAGTGTCGCCGGATGCACGATGGGTTGTTTGTACTCACAGGCGGCGCTCACGATCACAGGCCCCTGCTGGGGGCGACGCACGACCTCGGCCAAGCCTACACTCTCTAGCCACGCCACTCTCGCCTGTTCCATATAGGTAAAATAGACGGCGTTGTTGACGTGACCTACGGCGTCCATGTCGCCCCAGCGTACAGAGATCTCGCAGGTGAATATGAGCGTGTTGTCCATAGTGAACCGAGCGACCTATATTATTTTTTATTCGCTGCCCCATCATGCAGGGAAACGGTGGGGTCTGCAAGCAAATGGCAACCTTGAACGGGAGCGCCAGGAGAAGCGCTTGATGGGGTGCAAACATTTCTTGGTTTCGGGGCGGGTACAAGGGGTTTACTTCCGTGCTCGTACCCAACAACACGCGGAACACCTCAAGCTCACAGGTTGGGTCAGAAACTTAAGGGACGGGCGGGTGGAGGTGCTGGCCTGCGGTGACGACGCCGCACTCACCGCCTTACAGGAGTGGCTCTGGCAAGGGCCCGAGCTGGCCAGGGTGAGCGCTGTGAGCAGCGAATGCGCCGTCACGGAGCATCATTCTGACTTTAGGATCCGTTGAACGCGTGGGACCCAAGAGCTTAGGACCGATCATGCTGGATCTCGCTGGTCCCGAATTGCGGCCAGAGGAACGGGAGATGCTGTTGCATCCCTTGGTAGCAGGCGTGATCTTGTTCACGCGCAACTACCACTCTCCGGAGCAAGTGGGCGAGCTAAGCAAGCAAATACGAGGTTTGCGTGATCCGCGCTTACTCGTGGGGGTGGACCACGAGGGGGGAAGGGTGCAGAGATTTCGTGAGGGCTTCACCCGTTTACCCGCCTGTGCCGCCATCGGAGCCGAATACGATAAGGATGAGCAGAGGGGGCTTACGTTAGCGGCGGATTATGGATGGGTAATGGCCTCGGAGCTGGCCGCCGTGGGTGTCGATTTTAGCTTTGCTCCCGTTCTGGATTTGGGATTGGGGGTGAGCCGGGTGATCCAAGACCGTGCGTATCACAGCGATCCGCTCGTCATCGCGAGACTGGCGAGCGAAAGCGTACTGGCGATGAGGAAAGCTGGCATGGCGGCCGTGGGCAAGCACTTCCCCGGTCATGGCTCGGTAGCTGAAGATTCTCATTACGAAGTACCGACCGACCCGCGCGAGCTTCCGATGGTCGAGCAGAGCGATTTGCTTCCGTTCAAGCACCTGATCCGGGCGGGCTTAGCCGCCATCATGCCGGCCCATGTCGTGTATCCCAAGGTGGACGAGAAACCCGCCGGCTTTTCAAGCTTTTGGTTGAATACCGTCCTGCGCCGGCAACTCCGGTTTGACGGCGTCGTGTTTAGCGACGATATTTGTATGGCGGGGGCCGCTATTGCCGGTGACCACCGCGCGAGGGTGCAAGCGGCGTTGCAGGCGGGTTGCGACGTAGTGCTTGTTTGCAACGACAGTGAAGCCGCCGCGCGGGTGTTGCACGGCTTGGACTACGTCGGCCAGGCCCAGTACAAGCTCGGGCTTATGTACGCGCAAAGGGACGTGGATTGGCGCGAGCTTAGGCAAGATCCGCGCTGGAGAGAGGCTTCAGCACGGCTTGAGTCATGTGCGCACGCGTGGGAAACGCACGCGCCGAGCTAACGCGGGGAATAAAAAGGCGAAAAAGTTCGAGAAGGTGATGAAACGTCAGCCGTTTTGGAGGGTTCTGTTGCTCGCTTCGTTGTTAACGCCAGATCCCCTGTCGGCGCTCGAATGTGCCCCGCTCGTGCTTGCCAAGGCTACGCAGAGCGCTTTGCCTTATGGCAAGGGACTATTGTGGAAGGTATCGCGTGGCGGTGGCAAACCGAGTTATCTCTTTGGGACCATGCATGTGGGCGATGCCGAAATCGTCGATCTGCCGAGCGAGGTGTCGACGGTGTTGCTGGCGAGCAGTCGGCTGATTCTGGAAGCCGAGCTTAACGCGCTCGACACGATGGAGTTCTCAAAGCTCATGATTTACCCGGACGGGGGTCGTCTGAGTGACGCGCTGGGCGAGGAATTGTTTGAGCGCACGGTTGCTTTGCTGCTGCGCTACGGGATCACCCGCGGATCTGCCGCCACGATCAAGCCATGGGCGGCCTACTTGACTTTGAGCATGCCTCCGGCGAACGGCGTCGCTTTGGATCTGGTGTTGGCGCAGCGGGCCGCGGAGCAGGGTATGCCGGTTTATGGCCTGGAGAGCTTGAAAGAGCAAGGCGAGGTGCTCTCTACGTTGCCGCTATCGGACCAGATCGCGCTTCTCAAAGACACCGTTTGTCACTACCAGGCGGTACAAGAAGATGTGCAGGCGATGAAAAAGATGTACCTGCAACGCGATCTCGCGGGCCTGATGGCAATGGCAGACAAATATGAGATAGCCGAAAGCGCGCGCTACCGGAGGTTGCTGGAAGCCTTGCTGTGGAGCCGAAATAAACGCATGGTAGAGCGGATGCAACCCTATCTGGATGAGGGCAATAGCTTTATCGCCATCGGGGCTCTGCATCTTCCGGACACCAAGGGAGTGCTGGCTTTGCTCGAGGCCAGGGGATATCGCGTTGTGGCAGTATATTAGGGCCTGTTCGGAAGAGTCCTCGGCGTTTCCGCGTGCCCACAGCGCACGTTGCTAAAGCCAATGTGCCCCTTCGCGAGCTAAATTCTTATCCTGGGCACAGCATTCCCGAGAACTTCGAAGCCGGGATCGCTTGTCAACACAACGGCTTTCAAAGTCATCGCCAAGGCCGCGGCGAAGCAGCCGGCCATGGTACCAAGCAGCGTAAGGACGTCAATCGGCATCACGGAGTCCGTGCGAGGGGAAATCGTTTCGACAGGGTGTTGAGGGCAAAACGCAAGTCCACCCTTTGATCCATGATCGAGCGCAGGGGCTCTGTTTTGAGGGAACGCAGTCGTTTCAACGCCGTCTTGATCGTAAATCGCCTCGCATCCAGCTTCCCATTGACCTCATGCCAGCTCAAGGGCATGGATACCGTTGCACCCGGCAAAGGGCGTACGCTAAGAGGCGCTACCAGAAGCCGGCCATGCCCATTCTGCAAGTAATCGATATAGACTCGCCCTTCGCGGGCTTTGATCGCGCGCGTGATGGTAGCGAGCTCGGGCAATTCTGCGACCATCACCCGTGCCAGCAACTCGCCGAGCGTGCGCGATTGCTCATAGCTGTACCGGCCCCCCAGGGGGACGAGCACATGCAACCCTGCGGAACCGCTGGTCTTGATATACGAGGGCAGTGCGATCTCAGCGCAAAGCTGGCGGATCGCCTTTGCGATCGTCACCACGTCGCTGAATGGCGCACCTTTAGGGTCCAGATCGAGGATGCACCAGTCCGGCCGCTCTAACGAGCCCAAGCGACTGGACCAGATGTGCAGCGGGATGGTGCCGAGGTTGATGATGTAGAGCAGCGAGTCCACATCCTCAACGATGAAGTAGTTGATTGCGCGCTCACTGCCCTCGCTCCATATGCGCTCTTGCCGTACCCACTCCGGGACGAACTCCGGCGCATCTTTTTGGAAGAAGGACTTGCCGGCGATGCCATCCGGATAGCGCGTAAGCACCACCGGCCGGTCAGCCAGATAAGGCAGCAGCCACGGCGCCACCGCTCGATAGTAGTCGACCAAATCCCCTTTGGTATAACCCTCTTGTGGCCAGAATACTTTTTCCGGGTTGGTAAAACGTACCGTCTTTTCGGCTGGGGAAGACACTGGTTGCGCCTCCGCCATTCCTAGCGGCTGCTGCAGCGGCAATCGGCTAACGCATTCCTCGGGTCTCTTGTCATCCCGCAAGCGAACGAACACGGGTTGGCGCAAGACACCGTCCGGGGTGATCCCTTTGAACGTGACCTGGCACACCAATCGCTGCTTTATCCAGTGCAGGCTGCGCTCAGACGGGGCATCTTGCGGCGCATCCGCGGGCTCTATCGACCGTAGCTGCGCGTCGATTTCCTTCAACGTTTTATGGGAGAAGCCGGTGCCCACGCGTCCTGCATAACGGAACTCCCCTTGTGCGCATTGGGCCAACAGCAGGGCGCCGAACAGCGATTGCGAAGCTTTAGGATCGGTATACCCGGCAACGACGAAATCGTCGCTTTTGTCGACCGTGAACTTGATCCACTGCGTAGAGCGCCCGCCGATATAACGCGAGTCAGCATGTTTGGCGATCACCCCTTCCAAGCCCAGCTCGCGCACTCGGGCGTACATAAGCTCTCCCTGATCCTCGATGTGGTCCGCGAAGCGTATCGGCCCGATAGAGGGCAAGATGTCTCTTAATACGCTTTTCCGCGTCTTCAAAGACAACCCTCGAAGGTCGAAGTCTCCGAAAGCGAGTAAGTCAAACGCATAGAGCGTGGCGGGCAGGGCTATGCTGGCACGCTCGATATCCGCGCGTCGAGTGAGCCGCCCTCGCTTTTGCAGGCGGTCGAAGCTGGGCAGGCCGCGCTCATCGTGCACGACCGCCTCGCCGTCCAGGATAAAATGCTCGAAAGGCAGGGCATTGACCACATCCGCTATTTCCGGGAAGGTGGCGCTTAGATCATGGCCGGCTCGGGAATACAGTCTGGCTTTCCCCATCTCGCGCGCGACGATCAGGCGATATCCGTCGTACTTGATCTCAAACAGCCAACCGGTTTTGGAAAAGAGGGCGCCTGAGCGCGCTAGCATAAGCTCAACATGGTCTGCCGAAACGGAATTTTTCTTTGCGCCTAGCTGGTGCAATCGCGCAGAGACAGCTTGAGCGGGATCGATTGCCTGTTTGAGATCGTGCACAGTACGCCCGGAAAGAATGGAATCCTCAGCAAACGCCTCGGTGCCCTGATCCGAGGTGTGGCCGTCTTTTTCCTTGATCATCAGCCAGTCTTTCTCGCTACGCCGGGTTTTGACCAGCGTCCACTTGCCGCGCAGCTTATAGCCCTTAAGCTCGAACAACAGCTTGCCCTTGATGAGGCCCTCCGCAGGATCGTTTAAGGGGACCCACACCCCCCGATCCCACACGATCACCGCACCGGCGCCGTAGTTGCCTTGCGGGATCACACCCTCGAAATCCACGTAGTCCAGGGGATGGTCTTCGACTTGCACCGCAAGCCGTTTATCCCGGGGATTGGGCGATGGGCCTTTAGGGATGGCCCAGGAACACAGCACCCCGTCCATTTCTAGGCGAAAGTCATAATGCAGTGCCCGTGCGGCGTGTTGCTGCACCACAAAGCGTTGGCTCAGCACCTGCGCTGTGCGTCCAAAGGGCTCCAGGGTGCGCTCCGTCGAGCGCTTCGCCCGGTATTCGCCTAGGGGGTCGATCTTGTGGGGCGGCATGAGACGGCTATTATAGGAGAGACGAATGGCGCTTGGAAAAACCCTCAAGGGGCTGGAAGTGCCTTTGATTAGTTTTAGCACACGTATCGGTATTGCATAAACGAGGCTGTTTCGGATAGCCTCGATATCAAAGAAATCCTGAACCATGCAGCCGCGGATAGCGGCTGCGCAGAGAGAAAGCGCTTGACTGTAATCGATACCTCGTTGAAAACGGTGGGAGGAAATAAACACATCAAGGCGCGTTTCCGAGGTTTTCTACCCGTGGTGGTGGATGTAGAGACCGCGGGGTTTGACGCCAAGCGCGACGCCTTGCTTGAGGTAGCGGCGGTCCTACTGCATGTGGATGAGGACGGACGCTGGGATCGCGAGCGCACCCTAGCGCGCCACGTGCTGCCTTTCCCGGGCGCTAATCTGGACCGTGCGGCCTTGGAGTTTAACCGCATTGACCCCTACCATCCCTTTCGCTTCGCGGTCTCGGAGAAGGAAGCGCTAGGGGCAATTTTTGCCGAAGTGCAACGTCAGGTGGATCTGTATGCATGCAGCCGCGCGATCTTGGTCGGGCACAATCCTGCCTTTGATCTCGCTTTTATCAAGGCGGCTGCTATCCGCAGCCGGGTTAAACGCAATCCGTTTCACTCCTTTAGCACCTTCGACACGGCTTCTCTGGCGGGTTTGGTCTATGGGCAGACCGTGCTCTCGCGCGCTGTGCAGGCCGCCGGTTTGAAATGGGAGGAAGGTGAGGCGCACTCGGCGATCTACGACGCAGAGCGCACCGCCGATCTGTTTTGCGCCATCGTCAATCGCTGGGACGAGGTGTGCGGCCTGCATTCCCGGCCTAGCGAGATCTCGGATGAGACACTACCTACTGCGCCTGCAAGCTCACCCTAACTAACGCAATTTATCGAAGCGCTTCACTGACTTTTCAATTCGCGTGGCCGCGAAACGCCGCGAGTCGCTCCTGCCACACCCCGGTGCGTTCCAAGATCGCGGCCTTATCCAAAGTAAGCAAGGCGCGGTCACGCACTACCTGTCGCCCCGCTACCCAAACGTGGCGTACCTTATCTCTGCCGGCGGCGTAAATGAGCTGTGATACGGGATCGTATAAGGGCCGGGTTTCAATGTCACCGAGATCGACGGCCACGATGTCCGCCGCCTTTCCCGGTCTGAGCGAACCGATAAGCGAGTCCAATCCCAGAGCACGTGCCCCATTCAAGGTAGCCATGGCCAGAACCGTGTGCGCATCGAGTGCCCTGGGATCACCAGCGACTGCTTTTCCGAGCAGCGCAGCCAACCGCATTTCGCCGAACATATCGAGATCGTTGTTGCTGGCTGGCCCGTCGGTTCCGAGGGCAACGCTAACCCCGCGTCGTGTCAACGCATCGACCGGGCAGAAACCGCTGGCGAGCTTGAGGTTCGACTCGGGGCAATGAACGACGTGCACGCCATAGCGTACGAGGATGGTGATTTCCTCATCGCGCAACTGGGTGGCATGCACCGCCAGCAGCCGCGGTGATAACAGCCCTAAGCGCGACAAGCGCTGCAAGGGGCGCTCGCTGGTGCGTGCCACCGCGTCCTTGACCTCATGGTCGGTTTCGTGCACATGCATGTGGATGGGCAAGTCCAACTCCTCCGCCAAGGCCCGAACCCGCACCAGGACTTCGTCTGAGACGCTATAGGGCGCATGCGGAGCGAGTGCCAGGCTTACCAACGGGTGATCGCGAAACCGGTCGTGGACCGCTTGGCCTTTGCGGAAATAGTCCTGGGCGTCGGTTGCCCAAGGGGAGGCAAAATCGATCAGAATAAGGCCCACGCAGGCCCGGATCCCTGCCTCGGACGCGGCCCCAGCCGTCTCGTCCGGGAAGAAATACATATCGTTAAAGCACGTCGTCCCCCCCCGCAGCATCTCCGCAATAGCGTGTAAAGCGCCGTCGCGCACGAATTCCGCGCTGGCCCATTTTTGCTCCGCCGGCCAAACATGCTCGTTCAGCCATTCCATTAAAGGCAGGTCATCGGCAATGCCGCGAAACAAGCTCATGGCGGCATGGGTGTGTGCGTTGATGAGGCCTGGGATCAGTGCGTGTTGGGGCAGATGGTAGGTTTCCCGCGCTTGGAACACCTCGTGGGCTTGTTTTGTGGGAATGATGTCCAGCACCGTCGCGCCGACTATCGCCAGGCTGTGGTGCTCCAGGACTTCGCGCGGTTCCACCGGGATCACCCAGCGCGCATTAACAAGGGTGTCGACTTGCATGGTAAGGCGAAACAGAAGCTTAGCGGCTCATTATAGGCGTTGTGTCTGCACCGGGTATAGGATCTCACTTTACTAAAGGAGGGAAGCAATGCGGGATATCAACAGCCTTGACTCGGTCCGGGCCATGCATTGGTTGGACGATGGCTTGGAATTGCTCGACCAACGCAAGCTCCCCGGAGAAGTTTGCTATCTTCGCCTCAGCACCGCGGGCGAAGTCGCTCGTGCGATTGCGGACATGGTCGTGCGCGGCGCTCCGGCAATCGGGATCACGGCTGCCTATGGGGTAGCGCTCGCGGCGCGGGAGGCCTATGCCCAGGCGGCTGTGCACTGGCGCGAAGCGGTGCAACCGGCGCTGGAACAGTTAGCACAGGCCCGCCCCACGGCGGTGAACCTGCGCTGGGCCTTATCGCGCATGCGCGCTTTGTTCGCCGATATCGATGGCGATCCGACGCCGGCCTTGCTTGCCGAGGCAGCCGCCATCCAGCGCGAAGATCTCGCCGCCAACCGCCGCATGGGCGAGTTGGGAGCTTCCATGATCGGACCCGGAGCGCGGGTTCTCACCCACTGTAACACAGGGTCGCTCGCCACCGGGGGGTTTGGCACGGCCCTCGGTGTCATCCGCACGGCGTATGCCAAAGGGAGGATGGCTAAGGTCTATGCAACAGAAACCCGCCCCTGGCTGCAAGGGGCGAGGCTCACAGCCTGGGAACTGGCGCAAGACGGGATCCCGGTTTCCCTCCTCGCAGACAGCGCCGCGGCCTATTTAATGCAACGCGCGGCCATTGATTGGGTCATCGTCGGCGCAGACCGCATCGCGGCCAACGGGTCTGTGGCCAACAAGATAGGCACCTATGCCCTGGCGCTGGCCGCGCAGGCGCATGATGTGCGGTTCATGGTAGTTGCTCCATCGAGCACTGTGGATATGGGAACGCCTAGCGGGGATGAGATCCAAATCGAGCAGCGCCCGCCGAGTGAGGTTCTGACGTTCAACGGAATACCCTTGGCAGCGCAGGGGGCGGATGCTTGGAACCCGGTGTTCGATGTCACCCCTTCCCAACTGATCGACGTTATTGTTACCGAACGGGGGTTGGTGCACCAGCCGGGTGCAGAAGCCGTGGCTCGGCTAATGGGTCGAGGGTAAAACCTCACCCACCCATAGCCCCATGAACTCCTCGACCGGCATCGTTTCGAACGCTTCTGCCTGGGTGAAAAAAGCGGCTAATCGTTCGCAACACCCAGGGGCGAAATGCCCAGCCAAGTTGGTTCGAAACTTCTCCACCAGGTGGGGCAGCGATTCCTCGCGCCGACGCCGATGCCCGAGCGGATATTCGATGGTGCACCATTCCGTAGAGCCATCCGTGAATTGTATGGTTACACCGTTTGCGATCGACCGCTTATCGGGATCTAGATAGTCTCGGCTGAAGCGTGGCTCTTCGATCACCTGCATGCGCTCGCGTAGAGCGTCGATGCGGCGATCGCAGGCTGTGTCGTCCTCGTAGTGCAGCGATTTCAACTCTCCGTACAACAAGGCCACGGCCACGATGTATTGCAGGCAATGATCGCGATCCGCCGGGTTGTTGAGCGGCCCGGTTTTGTTAATGATGCGCATTGCTGGAGCCTGGGTGGTGAGCAGAATGCGTTCGATTTTATCCAGGCGATCCTTCACCCGGGCGTGGAGCTGAACCGCGCACTCGGCGGCCGTTTGGGCGTGAAATTCAGCCGGATAACTGACCTTGAATAAGATGTTTTCGACCACGTAAGAGCCCAGAGATCTGGCGAGGCTGAGGGGCTTGCCCTGAAACAACACGTCGTAAACCCCCCAGCGGGGGGCGGACAAAGCCTGGGGGTAACCCATTTCGCCGGATGTAGCCAAAAGAGCGAGACGTACGCCACGAGCCGTTGCATCACCGGCGGCCCAGGACTTGCGCCAGCCCGTATTAGGAGCATGACGGTAGGCGCGCAGTGCGCCGCCATCGAGGAAGGCGTTCGAGAGGGCGTTTATGATCTCCTGGCGTCCCCCACCAAGCAGCGCCGTGGCCACTGCGCAAGAAGCGATGCGCACCAGGAATACGTGGTCCAGTCCGATCTGGTTGAAACTGTTCGCGAGCGCTAACACCCCTTGGATTTCATAGGCTTTGATTAAATACGCTAGGACATCGCGCATGCGCATCGGCGTGGGTGTGTTTTGGGCGACATAGTCGGCACAAGCCAATATCGCACCGAGGTTGTCGGAAGGATGGCCCCACTCGGCGGCCAACCAAGTGTCGTTGTAGTCTAACCATCGGATCAAACAGCCGATGTTGTATGCAGCCTGCACCGGATCAAGCCTATGGGGTGTCCCCGGCACGCGGGCGCCGCTGGGCAATTCGGCTCCGGGCACCAACGGCCCAAGATGTTTTCGGCAAACCGGATGATCGAGGCCCGCTATCGCGCAGCCCAAGGCGTCGAGGAGGCAATAGCGAGCGATCTTGAAAGCCTCGGGACTGCCGATGCACCCTGCGTAAACGTAATCGGTTATAATGGCGAGTAGCTCCTCTTCAGCCAGCGAGCGCGTGTTCTCGGCCATGTGCGCGCTTAGGGGCCGCGTTCGCGCAACGGCACCAGCGCTCGCGGCGGCGGTCCACGGTACTCGGCCAGCGGCCGGATCAGCTTGTTATCTTCGCGCTGCTCCATGATGTGCGCGATCCACCCGCTGGTCCTCGATACCACAAACAAGGGTGTAAACAAGGAGGTGGGGATCCCGCACAGGTGATAGGCTGAGGCGCTGTAGAAGTCCAGATTGGGAAACAGTCCTTTTTCCCGTCGCATCACCTGCTCGATACGTTCAGAAATTGCAAATAGATCCGGCCGCCCCATCGCTTCGGCGAGGCGGCGTGCATGCGCTTTGATGATGTCGGAGCGGGGATCACGCCGCTTGTAGACACGGTGACCAAATCCCATGATCAACTTCTTGCCTCGCAGACGGTGCATGATTTCTCTCTCCGCTTCATCGGGCGAGCTGAATTCGGCAAGCAATTCCATGGCGGCTTCGTTGGCGCCGCCATGCAGCGGTCCGCGCAGGGTGCCTATGGCGCTGGTCAGCGCGGAATAGACATCGCTGAGGGTCGAGGTAGTGACCCTGGCGTTGAAGGTAGAGGCATTGAATTCGTGCTCCGCGTACAAAATCAACGATGCATCTACCGTTTTCCGACTCAGTTCATCCGGGAGCCTGCCGTGCAGCAACCAAAGAAAGTGGCTGGCAATGTCTAACGCCTCGGTATCCGTCAGGATCCGTATCCCACAGCTATGAAAATGGTGCCAATACAGGATTATCGAGGGCAAAACGGCCAATAGCCGATCGGCAACAGACTGGGCCTTTCGAACGGGAGTCTCGGGCTCCAAACAACCCAGTGCTGAAACAGCCGTACGCAGGACATCCATCGGATGCGCATCGCTCGGCAATTGCTCCAAGATGCCCTTTAAGGGATCCGGCAGCCCTCGCTGCCGCGTGAGCCGCATGCGGTATGTCGCAAGCTGCTCGGCCGTCGGCAGCTCATGATAGATCAATAGG
>JBOHHR010000260.1:0-10896 GCA_050725475.1 Gammaproteobacteria bacterium
ACGGTCCGTCTATGGGGCGCGTAACCATGAGTCACTTCAACGGAAGAGCCGGATGGTGGAAATCTCCTTGTCCGGTTCTGGTGAGGGCCTCGGGCGAGCAATCGCCCGGGGCTACTCGACAGACATAAAGAAGGATGACCGACCATGAGCCATACCGTACGATTCGAATGGGAATTGCCGGAACCGCTGCTCGCCATCGTTGCGAAGGACCAATCCGCCATTGGGGACGAGGTCAAGCAAGCGGCTGTTCTTGACTGGGTCCGCATGCGCCGGATCGCTTGGCGTAAAGGTGCCGAGTTGCTCGGCATGCCGCTACGCGACTTCATGGGGTTAATGATCCGGCCGGCCGCGTCTACCAGGATGGGCTCCATCGGGTTGGCGAGCTTTGACGTTGCTATCGCCGGGGTCCAATATTTTCTTGACCCACCGCCGGTGCGGAATATTTCTCGGAAGATCTTGGCGAAACCGACGTTTTCTGACGAAAAAGTTGACTTTATATTCCGTGCGTATTGTCAGGTTTTATGCGCATATTCAGCGGCTTACCTGAATTCTGTGGCAGAGACTGAAAAACAGCTCCAGGAGCTTGATAAGAAAACATTCAAGTCGGTAATCTCACCTTGAAAGCGCATAATAGGAGCGATTAATGCTGCATCCGTCATGCGGAAGGGAACGACCGATACGAATCGATACGAATCGCATCGGTTGAGAAATGCCATTGGATTCCTTATGCTTTATTGTTTATATCGCAAATTGACTTGAGAGCCATGTCTGCCTGCCCCTTTTACTAGCATGACGTATATACTAGGCATGTATACATCAAGACAGGGGTGTAAACGATGACCACCGCGAAGATATTCAAAAGCGGCAATTCTCAGGCAGTGCGACTTCCCAAGGAGTTTCAATTCGATGTCGACGAGGTGGAGATCTACCGGCGGGACGAAGAGGTCGTCTTACGCAAGAAACCCCGCGATCTCGGCGCCGCGTTTGAGTTACTGACGAGACTGCCGGCTGACTTCATGCAAGACGGACGTGACGACACCCCACCACAACCCAGGGAAGGCTGGTGAAGCGCTTACGCTACCTGCTGGACACCGACATCTGTATCTTTACCGCCAAGCAACAGTCGCAATCCGTCCTCGGTCGGTTCAAGACCTTGCGCCCCGGTGAGCTGGGGATGTCCGTCGTCACCTACGGCGAGCTTCGCTATGGCGCTGAAAAAAGCCGGCGGCGAGCGGATGCTGTGGACGTCCTGCAGGAGCTAACCGGACTCATTCCCGTGTGTCCGCTGGCCGCTGACACCGGTGAGCAGTATGGGAGTATCCGCTCCCTCCTGGAACGCTCCGGCATCCCGATAGGAAACAACGATCTCTGGATCGCCGCACACGCGTTGTCCCTGGGAGCGGTGCTGGTGACCAACAACGAACGAGAATTCAGCCGGGTGGCGGGTCTTGCCGTCGAGAACTGGGCAAGGTGAGCCAACGCAGCGCTGGGGCCGCCGTCACGCGTGACAGCAGAACGATAGGGACCGTCGTGGACGATGAAGCCATCGAACACTGTTGGGGTTCGCGTGGATTTAGAATTCGCTCCTGATCGCGAGCTTGATAACATAAGCGGCAGGCAGCCGTTTCTCGCAAGCGATAAGCCGTAAAGCGATGCTCATTCACCGTATCTTTGGTAGCCTCCAGGGGGATTAGTGGGGTATTTCATCGCCCGTTGGGTGGACCTTGTCTCTCGCCACGCCATAGTGACGCTATTGCTTTGTGCGGCGGCTACGGTGGCTAGTCTTTTATACGCCCGCGATAATATGGGCATTAACACCGACACCGCGAGCATGTTCTCCGATAAGCTCCCGTGGAGAAAAACCCAAAAGGAGTTTGAGCAAGCCTTCCCCCAATACGACGACACCTTGACCATCGTAGTGGAAGCGGTGACGCCCGATCTCGCGGCCCACGCCAGCCGCCTTCTTGGCGCTAAACTGGCTGCAGAACACGCCTTTATCGAGTGGGTCTATCGACCCGACGGGGGCCCGTTCTTCGAGCAAAACGCTTTGCTGTTCCTGGATCAAGACGAACTAGAAGATCTCGGCGATCAGCTTGCCGAGGCGCAGCCGCTGCTCGCCAAATTGAGTCAAGATCCCAGTCTTCGCGGCCTGTTCTCCGTGTTGGGCACGGCCCTGGAAGAACTTCAGGAAGGCTCGGCCATCGAGTTGGCGCCCGTCCTGCAGCGGGTTACACAGGCCGTAGATGCCGCGCTTGCAGGCCGATTTTATCAACTCTCCTGGCAGGAGTTGATGCTGGGAAGGGACGCCAAGCGCAGTGAGAAAAGGCGCTTCATCATTGTCCGTCCGAAGCTGGACTTTAACCGCTTGTTTGCCGCCGGCCCAGCCATCGACAAGATCCGTAGCCTATCCGCAAAGCTGGGATTGGATCTCGCGCACGGGGTGCGGGTGCGGATTACGGGGGCGCTTGCCCTCTCGCACGACGAGCTAAAGAGTCTGAGCGAGGGCATGGTGATCTCCAGTATCTTAGCACTGGTGCTGGTGGGTTTTGTGGTCCACTTCGGAGTGCGTTCCGCGCGTCTTGTCATTGCCAGCATGCTTGCCTTGGTGGTGGGGCTCACCTGGACCACCGCCTTTGCGGCATTCGCGGTGGGGTCCCTAAACCTGATCTCGATCGCTTTCGCCGTGTTGTACATCGGGCTCGGAATCGACTACTCGGTGCATTTTTGCCTGCGGTATCGCGAGCTGGTGGCTCAAGGTGCGAGTCATGCCAGCGCGATGTCGCAGGTCCCCAAGGATGTCGGAAAATCGCTGGCTCTTTGCGCCATCACCACCGGCGCCGGATTTTTCGCTTTTATTCCGACCGAGTTTTCCGGGGTGTCGGAGCTTGGGCTTATTTCCGGGACCGGGTCGTTTATCAACCTGGTGGCGACGCTGACGGTTCTTCCGGCACTGCTGCGCCTGATGCCCCTCGCGCCTGGCCGTCTCGCTCCCCTCGGACGGACCGATCGATCCACGCCGGGGTCTCGACTCAGTACCATTCCTACCCGTTTTCCCAAAACGGTGCTTGCGATCGCCGGCGTCCTTGCACTGGCATCGGCATGCGCGCTGCCCTACGCGCGGTTCGACTACAACCCCTTGAATCTGCGGGATCCCAACACCGAATCCGTGCAAACCTACCGCGATCTGCTGGCGGACAGCGAAACCTCTCCCTGGACCGCCTCGGTATTGGTAAAGGACAAGGCGCACGTGGCTTCCCTTAAAGCAGGATTGAATCGATTACAAAGCGTAGACGAGGCCATTGCCCTAGACGATTTCGTGCCGAAAAACCAGGAGGAAAAACTCGCCTTGATAGAGGAGATCGCACTGACCTTGGGTCCCGAGGCCGCTATTTCGGGCCGGGAAGCGCCACCCACGCCCGAGGAGCAGAAACAGGCCATCGCGGATTTGGAGCAGAAACTCGCAAGCTTTCTCGCCAACGCTCCTTCGCACCGCATTGCCGAGGTCGCTCTGCCCCTACATCAGTCCTTGCAACAACTCGCGGCGGCGCTGCACACCCCTGGCGAAGCGCCAGAGAAGCTCGTGGATCGTTTAGACAACAGCCTGGTTTCTGCTTTACCGGAGCAAATGAGGGTGCTGAACGTGGCCTTGAGCGCCCAAGAAGTGAGCCTCGGCACTTTGCCGAAAAGCCTCATAGAACGCTGGCGGACGCCCGATGGACGTTACAAGATCGAGGTCTTTCCCAAGGAAGATCTCAGTGACAATACGGCCTTGCACCATTTCGTCACCGAGGTTCGCAGCGTGGCGCCAAACGTCACCGAAGCTCCGGTCATCAATCTGGAATCCGGTAAAGCCGTAGTACACGCGCTCCAATTAGCCTTTCTCTATGCTCTCGGCTCTGCTGCGATTTTGATTGGATGGTTGTTGAAAAGCATCTTGGATGTGGTGCTGGTCCTGACGCCCTTGTTATTGGGCGGCCTGTTGAGCGTCGGGGTATTGGTGCTGACAGGTCTCGCATTTAACTTTGCCAACATTATCACCTTGCCGCTGCTGCTCGGGATCGGTGTCGACAACGGGATCCACGTGGTGCATCGCATGCGCACCGCCCCGCCATCGCAGGGCAAGCTGCTGCAGACCAGCACGGCTCGTGCGGTAGTAATCGCCGCGCTCACCACCATCTTCAGCATGGGCACCCTGGTGCTGTCCCCCCATCGCGGTACCGCGGGTATGGGGCAACTCCTTACCATCGGGCTCGGAGCGGCGCTGATCTGTACCCTGGTGATACTTCCGGCCTTACTCGACACCCCTTTGGCACGCGCCCGATCGCGGACGGCTGGGGCGGCATTCGCTCCGCTGCGAGATAACTGACACCCTGGGCAAACTGACGCATAATAGGGTTTTCGTCACCCGAATGGAGAGTCTATGGACAGTAGTTGTGGCGTGCGCGCGCAGCTCTCGGTGGGAGATCACGAATATGCATACTGCGACCTTACAGTGCTTGAGGGGCGTTATGATATTCAAAGACTTCCCTACTCGTTAAAAATCTTGCTGGAGAATCTGCTGCGTAATGAAGACGGGGTCAACGTCACCAAAGAGGATATCGAAGCCTTGGCGGGTTGGGACCCCAAGGCGGAGCCGAGCAAGGAGATCGCGTTTACCCCGGCGCGCGTGTTGATGCAGGACTTTACCGGCGTGCCCGCCGTGGTCGACCTGGCCGCGATGCGGGACGCTATCGGCCGTTTAGGCGGTGATCCCTCCAAAATCAATCCCTTGTCGCCGGCGGAACTGGTAATCGACCACTCCGTGCAGGTGGATGTCTTCGCTCGCCCGGACGCTTTGGAGCGCAACGCCGCGATCGAATTCGAGCGCAATCAAGAACGTTATGGCTTTCTGCGCTGGGGACAGCAAGCCTTCGCCAATTTCCGCGTGGTGCCGCCTGAAACCGGCATCGTGCACCAGGTCAACTTGGAATATTTAGCGCGCGTAGTCTTTTCTGACAGCCGCGACGGGGTGCGCTTGGCCTATCCCGACACCCTGGTCGGCACCGATTCCCATACCACTATGATCAACGGCTTAGGCGTGCTGGGCTGGGGGGTGGGCGGGATAGAGGCCGAGGCGGCCATGCTCGGCCAGTCCATCACTATGCTGATCCCCCAAGTGGTGGGATTCAAGCTCACCGGCAGGCTGCCGGAAGGCGCTACGGCGACCGATCTCGTGCTGACCGTGACTCAGATGTTGCGCGCCAAAGGCGTGGTCGGGAAATTCGTGGAATTCTTCGGTCCGGGCCTTGATCACCTGCCGCTGGCGGACCGCGCTACCATCGCCAATATGGCGCCGGAATACGGAGCCACGTGTGGAATTTTCCCCATCGATGCGGAGACGATTCGCTATTTGCGGCTTTCCGGCCGGTTGGCGGAACAGGTGGCGCTGACCGAGGCCTATGCCAGAGCGCAAGGCTTGTGGCGGGACCCCAAAGCACGGGATGCGGAATATTCGGAAACCCTAGCGTTGGATATGGCAACAGTCGAGCCGAGTCTGGCCGGACCCAAGCGCCCGCAGGACCGCGTAGCTTTGAAACAGAGCAAAGCAATCTACCGCGAGCAGGTGGCCAACATGACCAAGGATCGCGCTACCTCCGGCCGCGCCCGCGTGCGGGGAGCCAACGGCGAAGAATACGAGCTGAAAGACGGTGCGGTGGTCATCGCCGCCATCACCTCTTGCACCAATACCTCCAACCCTTCGGTCATGGTAGGCGCGGGTCTGGTGGCGAAAAAAGCGCTAGAGCGTGGCCTCAAAGTAAAACCCTGGGTCAAGACCAGCCTTGCCCCCGGATCGAAGGTTGTGAGCGAGTACCTAAAGAAAACTGGCCTCACCCCCGCCTTGGATGCGCTGGGCTTTCAGACCGTAGGCTACGGATGCACCACATGCATCGGTAACTCAGGTCCGCTACCGTCAGAGGTGAGCGAGGGGATCCGGGACGGCAATCTGGCCGTCGTCGCCGTGTTATCGGGTAACCGCAACTTCGAAGGCCGGATTCATGCGGAGGTGAAGATGAATTTTCTCGCTTCCCCTCCCTTGGTCGTGGTCTATGCCATTGCCGGTACCATGGACATCGATCTTCACCGTGAGCCGCTGTCCCAGGGCGCGGATGGCAAGCCGGTGTACTTCCGGGATATATGGCCCAGCCAGAGCGAGATCCAGGAAGCGATCGCCCGCACCATCGATTCGGCAATGTTCCGTTCGAGCTATCAGGACGTTTTCGCTGGCGATAACCGTTGGGCGGAGATAAAAGTGACAGCTTCCAAGCAGTTTGACTGGCGCGAGGATTCCACCTACGTCCGAAACCCGCCTTATTTCCAGGATATGAGCATGGAGATCGCGGGGTTTGAGCCGATCCGAGATGCGCGCTGCCTGGCTCTGCTGGGCGACAGCATCACCACCGATCATATTTCCCCCGCCGGCTCCATAAAGCCAGACAGCCCCGCGGGGCGCTACTTGATCGCGCACGGCGTGCTGGAAAAG
This sequence comes from Gammaproteobacteria bacterium, assembly GCA_050725475.1. GTDB lineage: Bacteria > Pseudomonadota > Gammaproteobacteria > JBOHHR01 > JBOHHR01 > JBOHHR01. The sequence continues at coordinate 6,521 of JBOHHR010000260.1, forward strand.
GATTTCAACTCCTATGGTGCGCGCCGCGGCAACCATGAGGTGATGATGCGCGGCACCTTCGCTAATATAAGACTGCGCAACCAACTCCTTCCTGGCGTGGAGGGAGGCTGGACGTCACACCTGCCGTCCGGTGAGAAAATGAGCATCTACGACGCATCCATGCGCTATCAATCCGAAGGGGTACCGCTGCTGGTCATCGCGGGCAAAGAATACGGCACCGGCTCCTCACGCGATTGGGCCGCCAAGGGCACGCGGCTCTTGGGTGTGCGGGCGGTGCTGGCGGAGAGCTTCGAGCGCATCCACCGCTCGAATCTGGTCGGCATGGGGGTGCTGCCCTTGTGCTTCAAGGAGGGCGAAAACGCCGAGCGCTTGGGGTTAAGCGGCAAAGAGACCTATGACATCGAAGGTCGCGTGGAAGGTGCCGCAGAAGTCACCGTCATCGCCAAGCGAGAGAGCGGAGATCTCACCCGTTTTGTAGCCAAGGTCCGTATCGATACCCCCAAGGAGTGGGAATATTTCAATCACGGCGGGATCCTCCCCTACGTGCTGCGGCAACTTGCGGCTTGATGTCGGAGTGCCCCCTCACAGATCGCCTAGTAGCCCATGTACGGAATGACGAAGGGCGATCCAAGTTGACTGACTACTACTAGTAGGCTAGGCCTTTGGCACTGGACGTATGCCGGTTGCAATCGTAACGTTCACACATGTAACGAGAAGGAGGGGGAGTTGATCCGTTTTTGTGAACCTTTAGATAGTTTAAGTGCGTTACACTTTTGTAATATTCGCTGATTTCGAAAAAGTGGGGCCGAAATGCAGCAAGCCGCGACGTTAAGCAGCATCGATCCACTCGCATGCGTTGTTGTAATCGACGAGAGTGTGGTCGTAAAAAAGATGTTTCAATCCACCGGCGCAGATCTCGGCGTAGATCTAAAATTGTTCTCAAGCGCGTCTGCGGCGATGGCCTTTCTAAAACGATTCAAGCCCGATCTGGTGGTAATGGATATCATGCTGCCTGATAAGGATGGCTTGACTTTCTTGCAAGAACTGCGAAAAACCTCCCTGCACCGCGATACTCCAATAGTCATGATCACGACCAAAGGTTACGCCCAGGACCGGTTAATCGCGAAACACCTGGGTGCCTTGGAGTTCGTAGTAAAACCCATAAGCTCCCGGGCGACCCACAATTTGATCCTAGAGTTTGCGAAACCCCATGGGGGCGAGCCGAGAAAAATATCCCACGGGTGAAGCGTATATCCGCTTCTGGGGTGTGCGCGGTTCCTACGCGACCCCGTACAGTTCACAGCTGGGCGTGGGAGGGAATACCTCGTGTGTCGAGGTCCAGGCGGACAGCCACCTCCTGGTTTGTGACGCGGGTACCGGCCTTATTCCTTTAGGTAAGGCCCTAGAGTCTGAGGGTTTACCCAATAAATTTTTGATTATCTTTTCCCATTATCACTGGGATCATATCTGTGGCCTTCCCTTCTTCGATCCGGCCTTCCGCTCGGACTGTGAGTTGCTGTTTTTTGGCCCCGGAGGCAGCAGAAAAGCAATTGAAAAAAGGATATCGCAAATGATGAAGGCCCCGTATTTCCCGGTCGAGCCGGCGATTTGGATGGCCAAGGTGCGTTTTATTGAGATGCCAAACAATCATTTCCAGTTTGGCCCCATAGGGATCTCTTATCAAAACGTGCACCACCCAGGCGTCACTTTCGGCTATCGGATCCACGTGCACGGGAAGCTTATCGTGTATGCCCCAGACAACGAATTTACCTTTCTTTCCCGGAGCATAGAACAACGCTATTCGGAGTTTGAGGTAGAAGAGCGCGCTCTCCTAGAACAAATGAAATCCGAGGCCCGCAGTCGAGAGCTTGGGCTACTGAGAGGGGCGGACATCCTCATTCATGACGCTCAATACACGCCCGAAGACTATGAGAGCAAGCGAGGTTGGGGCCACTCGTGCTATGTGGACACAGTCAATGCGGCTATCGACGCGGAAGTAAAAACGCTGTACCTTTTTCATCACGACCCGACTTACTCGGATAAGGCTATAGAAAGCATTCATAACCATGCCTTGCAGATCATTCATGAGCGCGATTCGCCGCTGCGCTGTGAGATCGCCCGGGAGGGCGAAACCGTGCGATTGAGTTAGAATGTGCCCTTCGAATCGTTGGTTAGGTTAGGGCCGCTGTGAGGATCACCGTCAACGGAAAAGCTATGGACTTGCAGGAGCACGGCAATGTCCGGTCGCTGCTGGATACTTTGGCCTGCGGGGGCCGCATCGCCGTGGAGATCAACGGTGAGATCGTCCTGCGCAGTCAGTATGGCAAACACCCGCTGAGGGAAGGAGACCTGGTCGAAATCGTGCGTGCGATTGGCGGGGGATAGGAAGCTGGTCCGGTGCCAGAGAGAGAGGAAACAAGCGATACGCTCCTGATCGCAGGAGCGCGTTACCAGTCTCGGCTCCTTGTCGGTACCGGCAAATACAGCAGCCTGGAGCAGACCCGGCGCGCCATCGAGACCAGCGGAGCCGAGATCGTAACGGTAGCCATCAGGCGCACAAACATCGGCCAAGATCCCAGCCAACCTAACCTGTTGGATATTCTTCCCCCCGATCGTTACACCATCCTCCCAAACACCGCGGGGTGTTTTGATACGGAGTCCGCCCTGCGAACCTGCCGCTTGGCGCGGGAGTTGCTCGGGCACGAGCTGGTCAAACTCGAAGTGCTGGGGGATCCCAGAACCCTTTTCCCCGCCATCCCGGAAACCTTGGCCGCCGCGACGACGCTGATCGCGGAGGGGTTTAAGGTAATGGTCTATACCAATGATGACCCGGTGATGGCGAAGCGATTCGAAGAATTAGGTTGTGTCGCGGTCATGCCGCTTGCAGCACCTATCGGTTCCGGCTTAGGGATCCGAAACCCGTATAACATTCGCACGATTGTGGAAAACGCGCGCGTGCCCATCCTGGTCGATGCGGGTGTCGGTACCGCGTCGGATGCCACGATTGCCATGGAGATCGGTTGCGATGGCGTGCTCTTGAACACCGCAATTGCGGAAGCGAAAAGCCCCGTGTTGATGGCCTCTGCGATGCGTAAAGCGATCGAGGCGGGCAGGGAGGCGTATTTGGCGGGGCGCATGCCACGGCGAGCCTATGCCAGTGCTTCTTCCCCTGTCGACGGGGCTTTCTTCTAAGAATCCACAAAAGGTTTAGAATCAAGAAACTTCCTTCGCTTACCCCGCCCGCCGTCCGCAGTTATGTTGGCCGAGAAGGCCGCATAACAGCGGCCCAACAACGAGCGCTGGAGACGATTGCCAAGCGCTATTTAATCCTAGCCGGAGATGATCCCCTGGTTTTTGACGCGATATTCAAGCGTTCGGCGCCGCGCATCCTAGAAATCGGATGCGGCGCCGGCGAGACCCTGGTTTTTCTAGCCGAAAACCACCCCGAAAACGACTACATCGGCGTGGAAGTCTACCGACCCGCACTTGGCCGCCTGCTGCAAGCCATTCATAAACGATCCCTGAATAATGTACGTTTGTTCGCCGATGATGCCGTGCGGGTCCTGTCCCACCGCATCCCCGAGCGCACCCTGGAGGCCATTTATCTATTTTTCCCGGATCCTTGGCCCAAGAGGAAGCATCACAAGCGCCGTTTGATCCAGCACGGGATCGTAGAAATGCTGCGAAATGCATTAAGCGAACACGGTCGCTTGTTCATCGCCACAGACTGGGATGACTACGCGGCTCATATTCAGCAAGTCATGGCCCAACAAACCGGTCTAAGGAATCTAGCCGGTGATGCGATATATGCGCCGAGACCGCGCTGGCGCCCAGTGACTCGCTACGAGTCTCGCGCCCGGCAATTGGGGCATAAGATTAGGGAGCTTGTTTACGCTGAAGGCGATGCGCCATCACGCGTTGTCTAAGCGCTGCGCAATCGGCGGGTGATAAATCATCTGCACGATGTTATGGTCGGGGTCCTCACAGTAAAAACTCCGTGCGCCGTCGCGGTGGGTGCGGGGCGGCTGTTTCATCGACACCTTATGGCTGTCCAAAAACTGGTACCAGACATCGACCTGCTCCGGTGAGTCGATGATAAAGCCTATATGATCGAGATTTTGGAGACCAGCGCTAACGGTCTCGCCCGCCAGGCGATGCAGAGCAAGATTGTCGCTTCCGGAAGATAAGTAAACGTTATCCTCATCCGGGCGCCACTCCACCGACATACCCAGAAGCTCTACATAAAACCGTTCACAGGCATCGAGATCCCGGACCTTGAGCGCGATATGGTGCATTCCCAAGGTTCGACGCGGTTTTTCTATCATGCTGGCACCCTCTCGAAAGTATACTAAGAATCCCACTCCTAACGACTAACC
>JBOHHR010000261.1:0-1838 GCA_050725475.1 Gammaproteobacteria bacterium
GTGCGCGCGAGTATGATCCAATAGCGAGGAAAGGGCGCGATGATGAGCATCCTCATCACCCCCGATTCCTTATCGTAAACCAGGGAAAGGGAAGCGAGCATGGCGCCGAACAAAAGCACCATGCAGAGGAGCCCCGGAATGAGGAACACCTTGTAGTCCCCGCCTCCCGTGCCTGCCATCAAGGACTGAAACCCGGTGCCGATGACCAGCAGCCAGATGAGCGGGCGCACCATCGCGCTTACCAGCCGCCCACGCTGGCGCAGCATGCGCTTCAGCTCCCGCTCAATGAGCGCGAAGATGGGGCGCCACATGAGTTTTGTCCTCGCCGCTCGTCGCCAGTGCGCCGCCGCGGTTCAGCCACACGTAAACATCGTTTAAATCCGGATGCCGTAGATGCCAGCTCTTGACTTCGGCGCGCAGCTTACGATCCAGATCCGCTATGGAAAACTTGCTGTCTATGATCCGGAACAACAAGCGATCGCCTTCGACTATGGGTGCGCCAAGCCGAGGATCAAATAGGGTGGCGTGCCTGGAAGGGCTATCGGTCTCGAGTTCCAAGATATAGGCACCAAGCGCCGCGATCAATTGTTGCGGTTGGCCTTGGCCGATGATGCGGCCCGTTTTCAAAAAGGTGACCCGGTCACAGCTCGCCGCCTCCTCCAAGTAATGGGTGCTGAGCACGATGGTCACGCCGTGATCTTTGCGCAAACCCTCCAGGAAACGCCAGATCGCGCGCCGGTTCAGCACGTCCAACCCGATGGTCGGCTCATCCAACAGCAGGATCTCGGGTTGGTGCAACACCCCGCGCGCGATGTCCACCGCCCGGCGCATGCCGCCGGAGAGCTTGGCGACCGCCGTGCTACGCCTGTCTGCCAGCTCGAATAAGGAGAGCAATCGCTCGATGCGTTCACTCACCACTCGCGAGGGCAGCCGGTACAGGGCGCCGGCAAGCCGCAGGTTTTCTTCCACGGTAAGCATCCGGTCCAGGGCCGACTCCTGAAACACCAAGCCGATCGCACGGCGTACGGCCACAGGCTGGCGCACCACATCGTGACCCGCCACGCTGATCCGACCCCGGGTCGGCTGCACCAAAGTCGAAAACAGATGCAGTGCCGTCGTCTTGCCGGAACCATTGTGACCCAGCAAGCCAAAGAATTCGCCGCGGGTGATAACAAGGTCCAGATCCTGAAGCGCCTTGACATCGCCATAGTATTTGCTCACGCCCGAGGCATCTATGGCATACCCTGGACCTGCTTTAACGTTCTCGCGCATGGCGATGGTTATCTTATCTAAGTACCGAACGGTGAAAGGATAAGATACCATTGTTGCGTCGCGGCCGTCGGCCTCTGCCTTAGCTCAACCCGGCCGCCCGCCCCCGCGCGAGAAAAACCGATCGCTCGGTACAGCAGTCTTTCCCCCTAGTAATAGCTCACCGCCTCCTTGAACCGGCTGTTGCCCAACGGCGTGGTATGCTAGGCATCGCGGATCGCGGTTATCTGCTCCTCGTGCACAGCCGCAGCCCCACGACTGCGGCCTACGTGCAAGCCTAAAGCGACATACAGGCACTTGAACGAATCCGCAAGACCTCTTGCTGCTGAAACTCCGTTTTGTATCTGCGCATGACCTCCCGAACTGCAAGCTCGCTCTCCCCGTGTCCGGATGAACGATATGCAGCACGTGCGACGCCTCCCGCTCGATCACTCCTGTCACGGATTGCCACTGACCCGATGCTTCCCAGGACGTAAGGCCCTCAGGAAAGTGGGGTGTTACCACTTGGTTCATAAACTCTTGCCATTCTTGCGACGTCACACTACCGCCCGGCTTGGCTGTACCGAAGT
>JBOHHR010000262.1:0-2786 GCA_050725475.1 Gammaproteobacteria bacterium
GAGTACAGATCACGCGGTTGCCTACGATATCGCCGGCGACGAGAAACGGACCGCGTCGATCACAACCAGGCGGGCAAACTCACTGTCATGGCGCCTGCTCCCACGGGTTGACGACCGGCACCGCCAGATCGTCGAAATGGCGGTGGTTGCGGGTCGCTACAGTGGCCCGGCGCGCCAGGGCGATGCCGGCGATCTGCGTGTCGCGCATGTCCACCGGACGACCGGCTATTTGCCTCTGTGCCGCCAGACGCGCCGCCTCCACCGCGGCGATGGCGTCGAAGGCGAGAACACGGTGCTCCAGATCCTCTTCGAGCAGCCGGTCAAAGCTGGCTTCCAGCCTTTGCCGTCGTCGCCCCTTGGGCAGCAACGCCAGTCCCAGGCGGCTCTCGAATACCGTGATGCTGGTGGTCCAGATGGATTCCGCCGGCTGACGATCCAGCCAGGTGATCACCGTGGCCTCGGGTTGTTCCTGCATCAGCGCCGAGAGTACATTGGTGTCGAGAACGATCATACCTCGAAGTCAGGGGGCCGTATGGCTTGGTTGCGCAATTCCGGCAGGTCAGCCTTCAGCCCCACCTGCGCGAAGCGGGCCGCGATGCGGGAACCCAGTTTGAGCACCTGGCGGTTCTCGTCCTTCACCGCATTACGCAGGATCTGTCGCACTTCCTCTTCCATACTGTGCCCATGGCGGGCGGCGCGCCGTTTCAGGCCTTGCTTTACTTCTTCTTCCAGTTCGCGAACGGTGACTTGGGCCAAAGCAGCTTCCTCGATCGTGTACGATATCATGATATCATCGTTGACCCACGGCCGCAAACTTCCGGCAGCGCGCGCTGCGGTTGGGAGATCTGTGGGGGCGCGTGCTGCAGCGCTACCAAGAAAGGATGGCGGAGTTTCTGGCCGGGATCGAAGGGCTGATCGAGATCGTGATCGATGCGCGGAGTAGCGGATTATACCGTCGCCTACGACATCTCGAGCGACGAGGAACGGGGGCGCGTCGATCGGTTGCTGCTGGGCTATGGGTTTCGTGCCCAGAAAAGCGTATTCGAATGCCGCTCGACAAGTCACCCAGGCAGGAAATGTGAAGTGATATGCGGAGAACCCTCTCCATCCTCGGAGTTACGACTGATCGAAAAGGCACCACGGACGCCAGCACTAACGGATCCGGAATGCTGAGATACCTCCGCGGTCGGCGCCGGCGAACGTTGCCATGGCTAGTGGCCGCGGCGGTCCTGTCTTTCCTAGTGGCAGGGCAAGGCGGTCGTGGCTTCAGTCTAAAACGCCCCGAGACCTTGGAGAACTGTGCTGTGGTCAAAGTCCACGATGGTGATACCCTGCATGTCCTTTGTAGACAACCCGCCGAGCAACCCCGCAAGCTCAAGATAAGGCTGCACTGCATTGATGCCCCCGAGCTTGCACAAACCCCCTGGGGACGCGAAGCCCGCGATCACCTGCGCGCATTTATCGGCAAGAGTCCTGTAACGATCCGGATCGTCGACAAGGACAAGTACCGGCGTTCTGTGGCTGAGATAAGGAAGAATGCGGAGAACGCGAACCTGGAAATGGTGAAGGACGGAAAGGCCGCCGTTTATTGGCGTCATTGCAGTTCGCTAATTTACGGGCTTGCTGAATGGAACGCACGATCAGCCGACGCGGGAATATGGCGCCAGGCCGGACTACACCAGACCCCGTGGGAATACCGCTATTAACCCGCACCATCGCGCCCTTTGTTTATACTTGGCCTAACCATGGGCATATCATCCCCTGAGGCCATCGTCTTGCAGGGACTCTCGGAAGTCCCAGCGCCCCTGCGCGGGCCTGTCACGGAGAGTTGGCGGCGTTTTTGTTCCCACGCCAGAGACTTCCCCTGGAACACCCACGGTGCGCTGGATTGCCTGCGCACATTGCCTCGGGTATGGTCATGCAGCGAATTTCTGGCCCACAGCTGCGCCGGCCAGCCTGAGCTTCTTGCCGAGATCATCGAAAACGGAACCTTACTCGAGCCTCAGCGTGTCGCGGCCTCCCCTCTTGAGGCAGAAATAGCGAATGTCACGGACGAAGAAGCGCTTAAACGCTGCCTGCGGCGTTTTAGGCGCCGGGAACTGATACGCATCGCTTGGCGCGATCTGGCCGGCTGGGCAGACCTCGAAGAGGTGTTGAGCAGCATATCCAAGGTGGGCGAGAGGTGCATAAGGGCGGCACTTGACTGGCTTTATGCCCGGGCCACGGAAAAACATGGCGATCCCATTGGGGAGGAGAGCGGCGGGCCCGTCCCCATGGTCGTACTGGGACTGGGAAAGCTTGGGGGATGCGAGCTCAATTTTTCTTCCGATGTGGACTTGATATTCGCCTATCCTGAAGGCGGCAACACCAATTCGCGCCCTACTCTCAGCAATCACGAGTTCTTTTTGCGCTTGGGACGCCGTTTGATCAATGTCCTCAGCGAGGCCACTTCCGAAGGCATCGTGTGGCGCGTGGACATGCGGCTGCGACCGAACGGCAACAGCGGCCCTTTGGCCTTGAATTACGGCGCCATGGAGCAATACTACCAACTGCACGGCAGAGAGTGGGAGCGCTACGCCTTGATAAAGGCGAGGGTGGTCGCTGGGGAAGCGGTGGGGGAGGAGTTGCTCAAGCGTCTGCGACCGTTTGTGTATCGCCGCTATCTGGACTATGGAGCGCTGGAAGCCATGCGTGAGCTGAAGCTCACGATCGATCGCGACGTTTTGCGCAAGGGGATGCAAGCGGACATTAAACGGGGCCAGGGAGGGATCCGTGAGGTGGAGTTC
>JBOHHR010000263.1:0-2895 GCA_050725475.1 Gammaproteobacteria bacterium
CGCGGAACTCATCAGACTCCCGGTGAGTTCCGTCGATCCCAGAACTGGATCGGAGGGAGCATGCCTAGCAATGCGGCTTTCGTCCCTCCCCCACCTCACGAGGTGATGCCGCCCTCGGCGCGCTGGAAAAGTATCTGCATACAGCCGACGCTCCAGCGCTGGTGAAGGCGGGGCTTGTTCACGCGCAGTTCGAGACCATTCACCCGTTCCTCGACGGCAACGGCCGCGTTGGTCGGATGCTCATCCCGCTGCTACTCGTCGCTGAGAGGGGGCTCGAACGGCCGTGGTTGTACGTGAGCCTTCATTTCAAGCGTCATCGCGCCACGTATTACGAGCTTCTGCAGAAGGTACGAACGCATGGCGCGTGGGAACAGTGGATCAGTTTCTACTTGGACGGGGTCGCCCGTATAGCCGACGAAGCAGTCGACAAGATCCGAGAGCTCCTCGCGCTCTTTGAGAGGGATCGGAAGACCGTCGGGGGCTCGCGCGAAGGATCAATTTATCAGCGTGTAGCTTTGCATTCGAATCTGGATGTATATGAATATTTGCGGCGTCGCATCGCCATCCGGATTCCGCAGACAGCCGAGGCCTGCAGAACCACAAAGCCAACCGTTGCGCGAGCCTTGGACGACCTCGAACGCATCGGCATTGCGCGAGAAGTGACCGGCAAACCTCGCAACCGCGTCTGCGTGTACCAAGAATATGTTGACATCCTCAATCGAGACACCGCCAAACGAGCCACAGCGGACGGCGCTCCGCGCCGCCGCTGAGCGCCAGGTTAGGCCGGAACTCGAAGCTCGCGGCAGCAAACAGCGGCGAAACTGGTGGGATGTGTTCGTTGGTGGCAAGGCCGGCAGGCCGGGGACCGTTTCAGCTAGGAATTTCCCGTGCTGAAGGTTGCTCAGTGTCGGCAAGGCATGACCGTCACACCAAATGCGGTTAGTGGCTCATGACTTGGGACGCCACATGCCCCGCAGCCGCTATGGCTCCCGTTGCGACAGGCATGGACTGAAGCGGCGCTGGGCACAAATTGAGCCATGTAGCCGAAAACTAGCCGCAACGACGCACTAAGCCGTCCACTAGCTAGTCGGCTATCGCTAGCCAAGCGTATAATCACGCGCCCTTTGACCTGGTAGCAATCATTTTGACAGAACATATCCGTAATATCGCGATCGTCGCGCACGTCGATCACGGCAAAACTACGCTGGTCGACTGCTTATTGAAACAGTCCGGCACACTGGGCGAGCGGGCCGCAACGCGAGAGCGGATCATGGATACGAATGAGCTGGAGCGGGAGCGCGGGATCACGATCCTGGCTAAGAATACCGCGATCCGCTGGCGTGACTATCGGATCAATATCGTCGACACGCCCGGACACGCCGATTTTGGCGGCGAGGTGGAGCGCATCCTGTCCATGGTCGATTGCGTGTTGTTGCTGGTCGACGCCGTCGATGGGCCGATGCCGCAGACTCGCTTTGTCACTCAGAAAGCATTCGCCAGGGGATTGCGGCCGATCGTCGTCATCAACAAGATCGACCGTGAGGGAGCGCGGCCAGGGTGGGTCCTGGATCAGACCTTCGATCTGTTCGACCGCTTGGGCGCGACCGAGCAGCAGCTCGATTTCCCCGTGGTGTATACCTCGGCTACCGGGGGTTATGCGGGATTGCACCCGGAGGGGCGGGCCGGTGACATGATACCTTTGCTTGAGACCATTGTGGCACACGTACCGCCCCCGCGCGTAGAGGCCGATGGCTTGTTCCAGATGCAGGTGAGCTCGCTGGATTACTCGAGCTATGTAGGCGCCATCGGCATAGGGCGCATCACCCGCGGGGCATTGCGGCCGAACACCGCCGTCACCGTGATCGACAGAGAGGGCGGGAAGCGCCCGGCGCGGGTGCTGCACGTGCTGGGATTCATCGGCTTGGAACGCCGCGAGGTGACCGAGGCGCAGGCGGGCGATATCGTCGCGGTGACCGGCATCGAAGCGATCCGGATCTCCGACACCCTTTGCGATCCGAGCGGGATTGAGGCGTTGCCGGCGCTGGCGGTGGATGAGCCGACCATCAGCATGAGCTTTCAGGTCAGCGATTCCCCGCTCGCCGCGCGAGACGGCAAGTATGTCACCAGCCGCCATCTGCGCGAACGCTTGCAGCGGGAGTTGATCCATAACGTGGCCCTGCGCCTGCAAGAGACGGATAACGCCAACCGCTTCCTGGTCTCGGGTCGCGGTGCCTTGCATCTGGCTATTTTGATCGAAACCATGCGCCGCGAAGCCTATGAATTTTCCGTGGGACGGCCGCAGGTCATCGTGAAAGAGATCGAAGGTCGAGCGTGCGAACCCTATGAACAGCTCAGCATCGACGCGGAGGCGGCACATCAAGGCGCGGTGATGGAGTGCTTGGGCCCCCGGCAAGCACAGCTCAAAGCGGTACAACCCGCCGGCCTTGGCCGGGTGCGATTGGAGTACCTTATCTCCTCGCGCGGCCTCATCGGTCTGCGCACGGAGTTTCTCACCGCCACCTCGGGAAGTGGCCTCTTCTACCACAGCTTCGACCACTACGGGGCCCTAAAACCGGGTCCTATAGCACAGCGCCCCAACGGCGTGATGATCGCTAATGGAGCCGGCAAGAGCCTCGCTTATGCGCTGTTCAATCTGCAAGAGCGCGGACGCCTGTTCATCGGGCCGGGCGAGGAGGTATACGAGGGGATGATCATCGGCATGCACTCGCGCGGCAACGATATCGTGGTGAACCCCATGAAGGGGAAGCAGCTGACCAATATTCGTGCGGCGGGCTCGGACGAGAACGTGATCTTGACCCCCGCGCTGCGCCTGGATCTGGAGCAGGCCCTGGAATTCATCGACGACGATGAATTGGTCGAGGTCACGCCCCGCGC
>JBOHHR010000264.1:0-6522 GCA_050725475.1 Gammaproteobacteria bacterium
AGTCCCTGGAAGAGGGGTTCCGAGGCCGGGCCGCGTTGGGGGCCGCCGCGATGTTCTCGGCGGCTGCCTCGCGCAGCCATTTCTGGGATCGCCTGTTCAGCGACATGGGCGATATCGCGGAGGGAGAGGAGATGAGGGTCTTCTTGTTTGCCTCCATCTTCGGCGGGACCGGTGCGTCGGGTTTCCCGACCATTGCCAAGATCATCAAAGAAATGGCCGAGGAGCACGCCGTTAAGGTTCGGATCGGGGGAGCGTTGTTGCTTCCTTATTTCGAATATCCCGATCCGCCGGCGTCGGTCGAGCGGCACAGCGTCACCGTGTCCAGGGAGTTCACGAGGCGATCGCGGCAGGCGCTCGAGTACTACCACGACCTGCTCACGTACCAGTACCCCGGGCTTTTCGATCAGATCTATCTGCTAGGCTTCGATCCGCTGCTGGAGATCGGTTACTTCAAAGAAGGAGGCAGCCTGCAAAGGAACAAGCCGCTCCTGCCCGAGCTGTTAGGCGCGTTGGCGGCTCTCAATTTCTTTCGCCTGGACCGGAGCTCGGCACCGCAAGTGCTACGCGCAGGCCGCAGTTCGCGCAATGTTTCATGGGAGGAGATCCCCCGGCTGGATCCCCATGCGAAAGGGCATGACGTGAGGCAGCACTTAGGAAAGCTGATCCGATTCGCCATCGCCTTCCTGGTCGCGTACTACCCGCATTTACAGCGGAACAGTTACGCGGCATTTCGCGATCAGAGTTGGTTTAGGCGGCTCATCACCGACGCCGACGTGGAAATAGGTAGCGATGACGTCCAGCAACTCATCGCGGAGCTCGCCAAGTATTGCCAAGAGCTGCTAACGTGGGCGGCGAGCCTTAAACCGTTGCCCGACAGCCGGACACCGGAGATCTGCCTTTTTGATTTCGAGCGCATTGTCCAGCGTGACCCAATAAGCGGTGTAGCATTACGGCTGAACGAGCTGACCTCGAAGCAAAAGCAAGGCTTTCAACAAGCCATCCTGCCGGGGGCGCATCACGGGCTGGACGCCGTGTTCGAGGGATTGTCGCGGGCACGCTCTGATAGCGGGGGTCTGGGGCTGGGAGTCTTTCTGCAAAGGCTGTTTGATGCGTGTCACCTGTAGTGGACCAGAGGCGCAGAATGACGTAGCCGATGCGATCATCCCCTTAGCGCTGTTCTCTTAGCCACCAAATTCTAACAGTTGTCTAACGGCCACCGCCTGACGCAGGCCGTCAGGCGGTAGCGAGGCCCGTCGGTAGGGCGTAACTGTCCAGTGCTAGCGCGCCATCAGACCCGTGGCGCTGGGCGGGATCGGAGCCACGCCGCGGCGATGAATCGATCCGCTACGGGCCACCCGAAATGCACGCAGCTTACCGTCGCCGTTATTCAACACAAACAGGTGCTGATTGTTTTGGGTCAAGGCCGCATCGCGCGGCGCGTCTCCACTTTGTATCTCGCGATTACTGCGAATGCGAAAGAAGGGATCCAAGGTTCCGTCAAAATTGATTCGATAGAGCGAGACGGAATCACTTCCGGTATTGATGGAGTAACCGATCGTTTGATCGCTAAAGAGCACGGTCCAGCAAGTGGCGCTGCCTTGTTCGATCAAATCGACCAACGAAGACACTTCGCCCGTTTCGCGATCGACCCGATAGGAGGCCGTGACGCCGGGTCCCCCCCCATTGGCTTCGGTGATGAACACGAAATCGCGATCGCCAAATTGAAAACCAAACGGTGTCGGTACGGCTGAGGGACGCTTGAGCGGCGTGCTTTCTGGCGTATCGTCTTGCTGCATCACGAACGTGGTCAGCGTGTTGGTTGCTTTCTCGGTGATCAGCAGAACGGTGCCGGATTTATTGAAGCCGATCTGCGCCGGGGCGGTCAGACCCGTGCTATCAAGGATCCTCGTGGAGTCTGGGATTGGGACCAGTACACCGCCCGCGGTAAATCTAAATCCGCTGATATTGTCGTAGCGGAGATTCGGATCGCTGCTCGTCCCATCGCCTTCGTTCAAAACATAAACCAAGGTTCCGAAAACCGTGACGCTGATTGCTGAGTGGCCTCGGGAGGGCACTTTGTTAACAAACTCCAGTCCGCGGGGTTGGAGTCTGAAGCTCGTAAGGCTACCGTCGCCAGCGTTGGTGACGAACAGCCAGCGATCGCTGGCGTCCGTCGTGAGCGCCGCTTGATTGCCGATGGGTGCACCGGTGCCCGTTCCTTGGGTGTCGAATGAGCCGATTTCCACCGGCGAGCCGTCGCGATCCACGTCGAAGGCGATGACGCGGTTGCCATCTACTTCGTTGCTTGCGGTATAAACGATCGCTTGCGCCGGCAGGCTAAGCGCAAGCCCCAGCGATAAAGCCGAAGCAAAGAATACAAGTTTCGTTTTCATGACTCTTTCCTCTTAGCGGTAAGTGTTTTACGATTGACGTGTACACCAAGGCCAACGGCGGCGTGAGGTAAACTAGCTGACGCGCGCATTTAACCTCGGCGACTGAGGACAGTGCAGCCGTTGTGCCGCATCGAGGGGAACGGCGTTATCGATTCTAACTAATTGATTGCACGTCGTTACCTATGTGGAACATCTATAAACAAACGCGTGGTGTGACTATCGTGGCTTTCAATATATTGGGATTTCCTAAAATAATGGGAAATTCGCTCTGCTTACGCGAACCGTATGGTCACGTGGTTCCAGCACGTTATACTTCTCTGTGGGAAGCGTGCAATTCGCTTGATAGCGGGAGCTTGAACGATGCCTCAATACATAATCGAGCGCGACATCCCCGGTGCGAACGAGCTTTCTGAGGAAGAACTCCGGGCCATGTCCGAGAAGGCGCGCGGGGTAGCAAAGGATCTCGGCCCCGACCTCCAATGGCTACATAGCTACGTCACCGAGGACAAGATCTATTGCGTGTATATTGCCCAGGACGAACAGCTGCTATGGAAGCATTCCGAGATCGCCGGGTTCCCGGTCCGGCGAGTGACCCAGATCGCTTCGGTACTGGAAGGAGCAGAAAAAGAAAGTTGCGCGTAGATTCGAATGGCTGGGGATGCCTCGACCGCTCTAGGTAGCGTTGAGGTGGAGGGGGTCGCTCGCGCTAGGCTCGTTCGGGCCGAGCCACCCAAGGGCATTTCTAATAATTGCAAATTCCTTTTCCTCGTGGGACAAAGCCAGGGTCAGGTTCCCGCAAGTGATTCGTTTATTATTCATTTGAGAAGTGCCTGGATAAACGCTGAACAGTGAACAATGCGGGTTTTAGCGTCCGCCGTCTCTTGCAGCATCCTCACACCGTCGCGATCAACGAATTCGACCGCTTCGAAATCCAGTACCACTCTCTTACCTTCTCTATGTAGGAACTCGATTTCCTTTGCGAGTACCGCGACCCCATCACCTTCGATGCGACCCTCGACCCTAAGCGTGGTGGAAACCTTGTTGGTTGTTACATGGGTGATGCGAAGCATCTGGGTACCTCACCAGGGATAGCGAATGCCCTTAACGTGTAGGCAAAACCCTTACCAAACACCGGGCAGGCGATATCGCAAGCTTTAAGGTTCACCTTGGAAGCGACTGAGGAATGTGTCTTAGATATCCGAGCCACCGCCCGGGGGCGTGAAACGTGGATTCAACCAAGAAACCCAAGGGATCCAATGGCAGGCGCCGGCTGAACCAGCCCGGCGCGATCTAGCGGGCTCGTTGGATCCCAAGCTTTTTCATACGGGCCTCTAGGGTGCTCGACTTGAGCCCTAAGCGCTTGGCCGCACCTTGTGCACCGGAAACACGCCATCCGGTGAGCCGGAGTACCTCTAAGATGTGCTCGCGTTCCAGGGTATCTAGGGTCTTAACTCCGTCCGCCGCGACGCTTCTGTGGCTAAGTAGAGGAAGCCAGTCGCCCACATCGAGGCGCCCGCCGTGACTCAAGATCACCCCGCGTTCGATGACGTGCTCCAGCTCCCGGATGTTCCCAGGCCAGGCGTATTCTTTGAGAATATCCATGGCCTGCGGGCAGATACTGTCGATCCGCCGACCGATCTTCCTGCTGTATTTCGCTACGAAGTAATGCGTCAGCAGCGGTATGTCCTCCGGACGTTCTCGTAACGGTGGTAGACGAACCGGAAAGACGTTTAAGCGATAATAGAGATCAGCGCGGAACTTGCCTTCCGCCACCTCTTTTTCAAGATTTCGATTCGTCACGGCGATGACACGCACATCTGCCTTGCGTGTCGAGCTGCCCCCGACGCGTTCGAATTCGCCCTCCTGCAGAACCCGTAACAACTTGACCTGCAGGTCGAGCGGCAGCTCACCGATCTCGTCGAGAAAGATCGTCGCCTGGTCGGCCAGCTCGAAACGGCCGAGCTTGCGCGTGAGCGCGCCGGTAAAGGCACCCTTCTCATGTCCGAAGAGCTCGCTCTCTATCAGGCCGGGCGACAGGGCCGCGCAGTTCAGCGTGACCAGTGTGGATTTCTTTCGACGACTCAAGCGATGCACGCAGCGAGCGATGACTTCCTTGCCGGTGCCGGTCTCGCCGGTGATGAGGACGGTGCTGTCGGTCGCGGCGACTTGCTCGACCTCACGCAACACCTTGTTCATGGCTTCGGATCTCCCGACGATGTCCGCGAACTCCGATTGTGAGCGAATTACCTCGTGCAAGCGTGCGTTTTCCCGCCGCAACTGTCGCAGCTCGAGCTCGGCGCGCCGGCGCAGCGCAATGTCGCGCAGAACGATGGTGAGATGCCTGCTACCTGCTACGGTGAATGGCGATACGGTGACGTCCACGGGGAAAGCCTCGCCGTCGCAGCGAAAAGCCGTAAGCCCTTCGGCCCAGAGATAATGTTGGCTCCAGCCGCTGTGTTCGAACTCCTTGATCGAATGGTCGAGCAGCCGCTTGAACCGCTCCGACAGGAAACGCGCAAACGACGACCCGAGTGCCGTGGTAGCCTCGCACCGAAACGCGGCTTCAGCCGCCCGATTGAATAAAATAATGCGCAGTTGGACATCGACCGCGAGGATAGCGTCCATCGCCGATTCGATGATGCCGCTTAAGCGCGCTTCGCTGGTGCGAAGCGCCTCTTCCGCCCGCTTGCGCTCGGCGATATTTCGTACCATCGCGATGATACAACTTTTGCCACCCACCTCGATGACCGCAGCCGAGATCTCCGCGGGCAGGCATACGCCCCTGCTCGTCTTGCATGAGAGCTCAGCGGTCCAACCGTGCCCTCGTTGGAATACACCTTCCGTAAAGGCCAACATTCTTGGCATCTCGTCGGGATGCACGGCACTGATCGGTGTGGCCAGTAGCTCATCCCGCGAATACTCCAGCATCGCGCAGGCGCTCGGATTAACGTCTAGGATTTGGTTCTGGACCGGATCGATCACGAAGATCGCGTCGTTGCAGTATTCGAAGATGTTGCGGTAGCGGGCCGTGCGTTCCGCCATCGGCAGATCGATTGCAGTCGGCTCTGTCAAGCGGGTCCTGTCTTTCCGCGGCCGGTCTTGCGCGGTGGGATTGCTCATGGATACGGCGTTCCCCTGTTCTTGCCCAATGGTGCTAGGATACCCTTCGATATCCCATAAAGCCCAGATTCTTAGCTAGTCTATCTTACGCTGGAAGATGAAGGCGAGGCTATACCGTATCGATAAAAGCGCCACAGCCTGCTCACACTGCCGGCGGCGCACAGGCGGTCGAGATCACCAAGCTGGGTCTGGGGTCGTCGACGATAGCGACGGCATCGAGGTAGCGCGAGTGGGCGCTGTCAGAGGTATCCTGGTGTAGCGGACCGCAGGCGCAGAGTAACGTGGCTGATGTGATCATCCCCTTTTTGCCGCCATTGGGCGATGACCGGCGCATACCTGAGCTGGAGGGGCCGGGGCGCTGGGAGGGCCATGAGGTCGGCATATATCTGCAACGCCTAGCGATGGCGATGGACATTGAGGCGGACGCGACGGCGCGGTTCGCGGACGTCGTGTCCGTACCCGACGTGTGGGCCCATCCATTGGTCTTTACCGCCATCTGGCTGGACGATGGCCATGCCGCACATGAGGAAGTGATAAGCGAATGGCGTGGACTCTTGGCGCTTCTGGGCCTGTCCAGACACGACCGGATCGCGATCGATTTTTCCGTCATCGATTTAAGTGACCTCAGTCGTGACCCTTGGAAAGCCGCCAGGGGGGTGACTCCAGTTGCCGATGAGGACGCCGGACGTGCGCCCAATCTCATGGCCATCTTGCACCGCCACATGCCGCGTCTGGTCCTGACTCCGAATCAGAGCTGGAACAACCTCGCAATCGTGCACATCGCTGCGCGCCCTGTTGGTCTGGTGATACCGCCCACGCTGGTGTGTCCCGCGCGGGAATATAACGATGCCATACCGCAGTGGGTCTATTGGCGAGACCCGGAGACAGGCCGGTTGGCGGACCCGACCAAAGGGGATCGGATCACCCTGGGCGAGTGTGCGGCCTTGGTCCACTACCTTGACCACGTCATTGCAAACGTCCAGGAGTGCTCTAGCCTCGGTGATCGCAA
>JBOHHR010000265.1:0-4800 GCA_050725475.1 Gammaproteobacteria bacterium
CGGTACTGCGCGATTTTGCGGGACTAAAGAACAGGATCACGGTCCTAGGGCAGAGAAACAAGCTCGAGATCTGGGACGATGAAACGTGGAGTCGGCAGCGTGAAGAATGGCTGGATCACCTTGGCAAGGAGACCGGCGAACCCTCAGAGTTGTTGCAACAACTTGCATTATGACCGTTTGCACGCAACGGAGCCATGTCCCTGCATATCCCTGTATTACGGGAAGAAGTGCTGAATCAACTGCGGATCCAGAAGGAAGGAATTTATGTGGACTGCACGTTTGGTCGCGGAGGGCACAGCAAAGCGATACTGAGTGAGCTCGGGGACAACGGTAGGGTGATCGCCATAGACCGCGATCCGGAAGCTATAGAGGCGGCCCAGCGGGAGCTGGCCTCGGATCAACGTTTCCATATCGAACAAGGCCCATTTACCATGCTAGCGACACTGGCCGAGAAACTGGGTGTGAGAGCAAAGATCAATGGGATCGTGTTTGATCTCGGCGTGTCTTCGCCACAGTTGGAGAACTCAAAGCGTGGCTTCAGCTTTTCGCACCAGGGACCCCTGGACATGCGCATGGATCCGGGTGTTGGGGTCTCGGCGGCAGCTTGGTTGGGAACGGCGTCCAAGCGGGAAATCGCCCGAGTCGTTAGAGAGTACGGTGAAGAGCGCTACGCCCAGGCCATCGCGCGAGCCATCGTGGAGGCACGCAAGCAAACACCTGTGGAAACAACACAGCAATTGGCCCATTTGGTGGAACGCGTCAAACCGGTGCACGAGCGCGCTATCCATCCGGCGACGCGCTGTTTTCAAGCGATCCGGATCTTCATTAACGACGAGGTCAACCAGTTAAAAACAGCGCTGGTGCAGGCCGTGAACCTATTGCGTCCCCGCGGAAGGCTTCTGGTCATCAGTTTTCATTCCGTGGAACACCGCATCGTCAAACGGTTTTTCACGGAACAGGCACGCGGCGATCCGCACCCTCCCGCGCTACCGGTAATGCAGTGGCAGATCAAACCCCGCCTGCGCCTAGTTGGCCGGCCGATCCGCCCGCAGCCGCTGGAGATCCGCAGCAATCCGCGCTCTCGCAGCGCCACTCTGCGGGTGGCTGAAAAACTGCCGTGATACGCTCGCTCGCGATCATCTTCCTATTTTTGGCCACGGTAAGCTCCGCACTGGCCAGCATCTGGGTGCGCCATGAGGTGCGAAAGCTAGTGCAGCAGTTGCAGGCCCTCGAGGAAGTGCGTGATGAGCTGCATGAGGAATGGGGTCGGTTGCAGTTGGAGCAAGCGACTTGGGGCACTCATAGCCGGCTCGAAGCCATAGCGCGAAAAAATCTGGGCATGACCATGCCGCGTGGCGAACAAGCGCTCGTGGTGTCGCCATGAGCTACCAAAAACACCCTCCCAAGCGATACCGGTTCGCGGTGAGTCTGGTGGTACTGGCCGCAGTCTTGCTCTGCGGGCGAGCGCTGGACTTGCAATTCGCGCGCAAGAGCTTTCTGCAAAGCCAGGGCAACGATCGTTACCTTAGGACTGTGACGATGCGTGCTAACCGCGGCACGATCACGGATAGAAACGGCGAACCCTTGGCGATCAGCACGCCGGTGTATTCCATTTGGGTGGACCCGGGGGAGTTTCTCCACCAGCGCAGACGCTGGCCTGAGCTGGCGAAGCTTCTGGATTTTGATCTAGGACGGATGCAAAACACGGTCAACGCACATGCCGATCGCAAGTTTTTGTTCCTCCGACGTCAGGCAGATCCGGAGCTGGCGCGTCGGGTCTTGGCCTTGGGTGTCTCCGGGCTATCCCTGCAACGCGAATACCGCCGTTACTATCCCACCTCCGAGATTACGGCGCAGGCGATCGGCTTTACCAATGTCGACGACCAAGGACAAGAAGGCATCGAGCTAGCCTTTGATGCGGAGCTGCGCGGAATTCCCGGGGCTAAGCGCATCATCCAAGATCGCCTGGGGCGCGTGGTGGAAAACGTGGCGCGCTTGCGACCGGCGCAACCTGGCCGCGACCTCAGTCTTAGTCTCGATCGCCGCCTGCAATACGTGGCTTATCGTGAGCTTAAGTCCGCTATGCGCGAGCTGGGTGCACGCGCGGGTTCCGTGGTGATTCTCGATCCGCAAACGGGCGAGATTCTGGCTATGGTCAACCAGCCTTCGTTTAACCCTCACCGGCGCACCGAGATAAGCGCTGATGTTTTCCGCAACCGGGCGGTGACGGATCTCTTTGAGCCAGGCTCGACCATCAAGCCGTTCACCGTGGCGGCCGCCTTGGAGAGCGGGCGCTACCATCCGAGTACACCCATCGATACCCAGCCGGGGTATATTAGAGTTGGACGCAACACCGTGCGCGATCTGCACAACTACGGGGTGCTGGATGTCTCCGGGGTGATAAAAAAATCCAGCAACGTCGGCGCCAGCAAGATCGCGTTGTCGCTGCAGCCTGATCTGCTGTGGCGAACGTTCTCCAAAGTCGGGTTTGGACACCCGAGCAGCAGTGGCTTTCCGGGTGAACGCACAGGAAAACTTCGCCATTACCGAGGATGGAAACCCATCGAGCAAGCCACAATGGCGTTCGGTTATGGGCTGTCTGTGACTGGCTTACAACTCGCCCGTGCTTATTGTTCGATCGCGGCTGACGGTCTACTGCCTCCGGTCACCTTTCAGCGCCGCTCCACGCCCGCGCATGGGGAACGGGTGATGAGCGCCAAGACCGCACGGCTGGTGCGCTCTATGCTCGAGCTGGTGGTGCAAGAGGGCACCGGCACGCAGGCGCGGGTGGCGGGATACCGGGTTGCTGGAAAAACCGGCACCGTGCACAAAAACATCGATGGGCGATATTCAAGCGACCGCTATCTCGCTCTTTTCGCAGGGATGGTGCCGGCCAGCCGGCCGCAGCTGGTGGCGGTGGTGATGGTAGATGAGCCACGGCGCAGCAAGCATTTCGGCGGAGAAACAGCGGCACCGCTATTTGGCGCCATCATGGCCGATGCCGTCCGCTTGATGAATATCCCGCCCGATGCCCTCTTCCCGACCTCCACCCGCTTAGCGGCGGCGAGGCCTGAGCCATGATGCCGGCCCCGGTCCGAAAAGGTCTGAGTTTGGGTGATCTGCTTGCGGGGATCGTTCCGCTGGAGCACCATCTGGCAGCGATGGACGTAAGTGGTCTATCCATGGACAGCCGCGGGATGCGGCCTGGAGACTTGTTCTTGGCGTGTGCGGGCCACTCTACCCATGGAGCGAGATTCCTCGCGGCAGCCTTCCGCGCCGGCGCCGCGGCTGCCTTGCTGGAAACAAACTCCCCCCAACTCGACCTGGCTTCCTTTCCCGGCCCCGTCATTCCAGTGCCCGATCTCGGCAAGAAGGCGGATCTACTCGCGCATCGCTTTTTCGGCCAACCGTCGCGGGATCTGACTGTGATCGGGGTTACGGGCACCAACGGCAAAACGTCGGTTAGCCATTTCATCGCTCAGGCGCTTAACGAGTCTCCCGGAGCCGGTCCCTGTGGCTTGATCGGAACTTTGGGCCACGGAAGCGTGGGACGGCTGACTGCGCAAAACATGACCACGCCGGACCCCATCTCCGTGCATAGATTGTTGGCCGGCCTGTTGCAGCAGGGCGTCCGTTCGGTGGCGATGGAAGTATCTTCGCATGCTTTGGCTCAGGCTCGGGTCGATTCGGTAGCGTTTCATACGGCGGTGTTTACCAATCTAAGCCGCGATCATTTGGACTATCACGGCGACATGCGGCGCTATGGGGAAGCTAAGATGGAGCTGTTTCGCTGTCCTGGATTACGCAACGCGGTCATCAACCTGGACGATCCGTTCTCCCCGCAGGTGATAGCGGTGCTGGCGGGTGAGGTTTCCCTGATCGGCTATACCTTAGGGCCGGGTGATGGGAAGAGCGGGAAAACGCTGCATGGACGGCTGCTGCAAGCATCCACGCGGGGAATACAGGTTCAGGTGGTTTTTGGCGCTGCGCAAGGAATCATCCAGAGCCCCTTATTGGGGCGGGTCAATGCCCAAAACCTACTCGCGGCGATGGGGGCTTTGCTCGCGACCGGGGTCGCGTTTACGCAGGCCGTGGAAGCCCTGTCGCGCGCATCCGCGGTGCCCGGACGCTTGGAGGTGTTCCGTGCCGGAGCGGGACTAGCCACGGTTATCGTGGACTACGCCCACACCCCACACGCGCTGCAGGAAGTGCTCTCCGCGCTCAGAGCACTCTGCCCTGGGCGGCTGTGGTGCGTGTTCGGCTGTGGAGGAAACCGCGATCCGGGAAAACGCTCCGAGATGGGAACGATCGCCGCACGGCTCGCCGATCTCATCGTGCTCACCGACGACAATCCGCGTTTTGAGGACCCGGACGCGATCATCGGCGCCATCCTCACCGGCATTGCCGATAAAACGCGGGTGCGTGTGCTCCGCGACCGCGCTTTGGCCATACGTGGGGCGATCGCGGGCGCCGGCGCTGACGATACCGTGCTAATCGCCGGCAAGGGACATGAACCCTATCAGGAGCTTGCCGGCACACGGCACCCGTTTAGCGACCGTGAGCTGGTTTCGGAGCTGTTAACGGAGGCTGGCGCGTGATCAGAATGCGGTTGACAGAGGCGGCTCATGCGGTAGACGGCGTGCTTGTCGGTGACGACACGTTGTTTTGTGGCTGCGTTACGGACAGCCGCTCGCTCCCGCAGGATGCGCTTTTTGTGGCCTTACGGGGACCGCGCTTTGACGGCCATGATTTTCTCGATCAGGCACGGGCGGCCGGCGCAGCGGGAGCCATGCTGGAACG
>JBOHHR010000266.1:0-6680 GCA_050725475.1 Gammaproteobacteria bacterium
ACGTGATGCGGGTGGTGGAGCAGTTTCGCCTGCCTGACCGAGAGTGAGAACGGACCGCGACGTGGCTCAGAGCCGCATCCGCCGACATGACGGCGGTTGCGATCTGATGCGTAAGTGTTAAACGGAACGTACTACCCCGAAACATGAAACACGCGCCGGAGCAGGGAGGAGAAGGGGTCTGCCGCGCCATATTGGATTATGATAGCAACTTAATCGGAAGGGGTGGCTGAAGTGAATGTTTTGCAAGCAGCGGTGGTCCCGGCGCCAGCGAAGAGGGTGCGCTTCGAAGAACGCTTGCGCCGGGCCGGGCTTGGGCGCTCCCGCGGCGCGACCGAGGTGTTGCAGGTCAACCTGGGCAAGCGCTGCAACCAAGCGTGCCACCACTGCCATGTGGATGCCGGACCCAAGCGTACCGAGATGATGAATGGCGAGACGGCGCACCGTGTGCTCGATCTCTTGGCCCGCTCGCATTCCGTGCACACCTTGGATGTGACCGGCGGCGCGCCCGAGCTTAACCCTCACTTCCGCTACTTGGTGCAAGGGGCTCGAGCGCTGGGCAAGAAGGTGATCGACCGTTGTAATCTCACCGTGCTGCTTGAGTCCGGCCAGACAGACACGGCTCAGTTTCTGGCCGCCCAGGGGGTGGAGATCGTCGCCTCGCTGCCATGCTATTTAAAAGAGAACGTCGAGCGCCAGCGTGGACTCGGGGTTTTCGAAAAAAGCATCGAGGCCTTGAGACGGCTCAACGCTTTGGGCTACGGTTGCGAGGGCGGCGGGCTCGTGCTCACGCTGGTGTACAACCCGGTAGGCGCTGCGCTACCGCCCGCTCAGGGCCCGCTCGAAGCGACCTACAAGTACGAATTGCGCAAGCGCTTTGGGATAGAGTTCAACCGCCTTTTCACCATCACCAACATGCCCATCAGTCGCTTTCTGCATCAGCTTGAGCGCGAAGGCCGGTATCAGGATTACATGGAACTCCTGGTCGGGGCGTTCAACCCTGAAGCCGCCCGGCGCGTGATGTGCCGGTATCTGATCTCCGTCGGATGGGATGGGCGGCTCTACGACTGCGATTTCAATCAAATGCTGGAGCTTCCGCTCGGCAGACGATTTCGCACGCTGTGGGATGGCGACACGCTTGAAAATTTGGGATCGCAGACTATAGCTTTCGGCGCCCATTGTTATGGGTGCACCGCCGGAGCCGGCAGCTCCTGCGGGGGCTCACTTTTAGGATCATCCCAATAACCGGAGGGCCACCACGATGAATTCGGAAACGCTTGAAATCCCGCTAGCCTTAGACCAGGACAGCCAGCGGCGCTCGGTGCAACGCTACTACGGTGAAGTGCTGAGTTCCAGCGCGGACTTAAGGACCAGCGCCTGCTGCCCGCCCGAGACCTTGCCTGCCTATCTCCGCGATATCTTGGCCGAGGTCCATCCGCAGGTGCACGATCGCTTCTACGGTTGCGGCTCCCCCATCCCGCCCACCCTCGAGGGCGCCACAGTGCTCGATCTTGGCTGTGGCAGCGGGCGCGACTGCTACTTGCTCTCCAAGCTCGTGGGGTCTGGCGGTCGGGTCATCGGTGTGGACATGACCTCGGAGCAACTCGAGGTCGCGCAGCGGTACCGGCAGTACCATGCGGCCAAATTCGGTTACCCGTCCTCCAACGTCGAATTCATCCTAGGCGATATCGCCGATCTCGCGGCAGCGGGGATCGCGGATGATTCGGTGGACGTGGTGGTCTCGAACTGTGTGATCAATCTCGCTCCCAATAAGGGCGCTGTGCTGCACGAGGTATTCCGGGTCCTTAAGCCGGGCGGAGAGCTCTATTTTTCGGACGTGTTCGCCGACCGCCGCATCCCCGTACCGCTTGCTTATGACCCCGTGTTGCTCGGGGAATGCCTGGCGGGCGCCTTGTACATTGAGGACTTCCGGCGGCTTCTGACGCTCGCCGGTTGCGCGGATGGGCGCGTGTGCAACCGCGGCCCGATCACCCTGGACGGAGATGAGGTCGAGCACAAGATCGGCATGGTGCGCTTCGAGTCCATTACTTACCGCGCCTTCAAATTGCTGCTTGAGGATCGCTGCGAGGACTATGGCCAGGCGGCGGTGTATTTGGGTACGCTAGCGTACCACCCCCACCGCTTCGCGCTCGACGACCATCACCTCTTCGAGCGCGGCCGGCCCATGCTCATCTGCGGCAATACCGCAGATATGCTGGGCCGAACCCGCTATGCACCCCACTTCGAGGTGCGCGGAGAAAAACGCGTGCATTACGGCCTCTTCGACTGTGCGCCCAATGCTGCACCAGGCCTGGTGCCCACAAGCGGTAGCTGCTGCTGAGGAGAACCCATGCGGCGCTCGGTTTTACCCGGCTGCTGCTCGTGGGGTATCGCTATTTATCAGGGATAAGCGGCTTTTAACGTCTTGCGGCCCATTCAGCTCGACACCTGGTCACTACTGCGAAACTGCCTGCTGATAAAATTGGGATAGAACGAAAAACAGACGCGCTTCTTACTCGGGGCATTCGGGGGCGGCTTCGCGAGTGGATTTTTTGAGCGCGCCGCAGCGGGCCGCCCGGTAGAGCGTTTTGCTGGCCCGTTGCACCCCGTGGTTCTCACATCGATCGAGCCTCTCCATTCCCTAGTTAAGCCGCGGTACGCTGTCCGGATGGCGTTTCAGCCGGCGGGGTGTCGCAGTTTGAGTTGTCTGATTTTTCTTTGCCTCGGGCGAGTGTGGATACGAGGTTCTGTTGTGTCCGCAGGATCTTTTGCGCGCCCTGCTGCCAGCTCGTAGCCAAATCTCGCCAAGCGTCTCCGGCAACTGGTACGCTGGCAAGAGAAAATGGATTTAACCGGTTCGCGACGTTACGCCATTGCTCCCAAGCCGTCTGCTGCAACCGCAGGAATTGTGCGGACCAAGGCCCCCAACTCTGCGCCGATTGTTGCATCGCAGTGACCTGTGAGCCATTCAGAGCTAAGGATCTCATCGCCAACCGCAACCAATCCGCTTGAACTTTCACCAGCAGATCCAGGCTCCACGCTCCGCATCGCCAGTGCTGCTCTAAAAAACGTTCCATTTCGGCCGCATTAAAGCAGTCCGATACGGGGTTTTTCAGCATATGCTGTGTTGTGTCCCATAAAAGTTTGTTATTCATTTGTTCCCTCCACCCGACGCATCGTTACAATCATCTCGTATCATTTCACCATAGTCGGGCCGCCACCGATTAGCAAGGTGCCGCAACCCTGCCAACCAGAGCGAATAACCATCTTGGAGTTAACGGCAAGAGTGCGTTGGGTGTAGGGGATTATGAGGAGTCCTTCTGAGTCATCGCCCAGAGTTTATTTCCTAAGCGAAAGCGCGGTAGTGATCGAATCCGCAGCTCCCGCCACGCTCAGCTGCCAGCGACGGATCTGGTGGCTGGCCGCTGTGTTAGCCCATCACCCAGCGGTGCGCGAGGTGGTGCCGGGGATGAATAACCTGACCGTGTTACTGAGATCCGACGGCGTCGATCCGGAAGAATTCCTGTCCGTGATGCAACAGTGCTGGGCCAAAGGTGGTGTGCGGGAACTATCGCCGCGCCGAGTGGAAATTCCGGTGGATTATGGCGGCGGGGCGGGGCCGGATTTAG
This sequence comes from Gammaproteobacteria bacterium, assembly GCA_050725475.1. Taxonomy (GTDB): domain Bacteria; phylum Pseudomonadota; class Gammaproteobacteria; order JBOHHR01; family JBOHHR01; genus JBOHHR01. The sequence continues at coordinate 3,627 of JBOHHR010000266.1, forward strand.
AAGAAGTGGCCCGGCATTGCGGCTTGAGCGTTAGGGAAGTCATCGAGCGCCATGCTGTCGCCGATTACACGGTGTATTTTTTGGGCTTCCAGCCGGGATTTGCTTATTTAGGGGGGTTGGACCCGCTAATCGCCACACCGCGCCGCGCCGAACCTCGACTCGCGGTGCCGGCCGGCTCGGTAGGCATTGGTGGTGCGCAGACGGGAATTTACCCGGCGGTGACACCGGGCGGCTGGCAAATCATCGGACACACGCCGCTAGCTTTATTCGATCCTGCGCGTCAACCGCCCACGTTACTCTTACCCGGAGACCAGGTACGTTTCGTCCCGCGCAGGAGTGCATCATGATTGAAGTTATCCGTACCGGACTGCTAAGCACAGTACAAGACCTAGGGCGATGGGGCTATCGGCACCTCGGGGTAGGGCAGGGTGGGGCGCTGGATCCAGTGGCGCTCACGGTGGGCAACCGTTTGGTCGGCAACGAAGCCAATGCGGCCGGCTTGGAGATCACCGTGGGATCGGTAGTGCGGCTTGGTTTTCATGTGAGCACCTCGGTTGCGCTCACCGGCGCGGACGTTAGCGCCGACTTAGATGGCGAGCCGGTATGGCATGGTTGGCGCACACCGGTACGAGAGGGCCAGACACTGACACTTGCGGCGCCGCGTTTCGGCATGCGCGCCTATCTGGCGATAGCCGGTGGGATCGACGTGCCGCCGGTTTTGGGTTCCCGCAGCACCGATCTCAACGCGGGTTTTGGCGGGCTCGCGGGTCGCACGCTTCAGGACGGCGACAGTCTGCCCCTAGGGAGGGCAACACCGCTCACGGGACGCCAAGGGATAAAGTTGCCGGACTGGGACAGCATTGTGCGTGCAATCCCCGGCCCGGAGTATGATAGCTTCAAGCGCGAAGCACAGCAGGCATTGTGGCAAGCAGAGTGGAAGGTCAGTGCGCAGAGCAACCGCATGGGTTACCGCTTGCTCGGTCCTGCCCTGACGTATGCTAACCCGCGAGAGCTGCTATCGCATGCCGTGTTGCCGGGCACCGTGCAGGTGCCGCCCAACGGCCAACCCATCGTGCTCCTGGCGGATGCCCAAACGACCGGGGGATATCCCCGGATCGCCACCGTGATTGAGGCGGATCTCTGGAAACTGGCTCAGGTGCGGCTCGGCGCAACCTTTACACTGGTTGCCTGCACCTTGGCCGCAGCCCGCGCCGCGCGACAGGCATTGCACTGCTACCTCTATCGTATCGAAGAGAGTCTCTATGGTCATTGATCTAAACGCCGATCTGGGCGAAGGCTATGGCCAGGACGAGGCACTCCTAGGGCTTGTGAGCTCCGCCAACATCGCTTGCGGCTGGCATGCCGGCAGCGCCGACATCATGCGCCGCACAGTGCGCTCTGCACTGGCGCGCGGGGTTGCCGTCGGCGCTCATCCAAGCTTCCCCGATCGCGAGGGTTTCGGCCGCCGGGAAATGCGCTTGCCGGCGGACCCGATGTATGCCGGTATGGCCTATCAGATAGGCGCCCTCGCCGCCATTGCGCGGGCGGAAGGTGCCTGCCTGTCCCATGTAAAACCGCATGGCGCGCTGTACAATCAAGCAGCACGCGACAAACACTTGGCTGACACCCTGGTAGCGGCGATTTGGGATGTCGATCCGAGTTTGCGTGTGGTCGGGCTGGCCGGCAGCGAATTGATTGCCGCTGCTCGCCGCGCCGGGCTCACCGCCATAGCGGAAGTGTTTGCCGACCGCCGCTACAACCCGGACAGTACGCTCGTAAAACGCGATAGACCAGGCGCACTGATCACGGACGCGGAGACGGCCGTCGCACAGACGCTGGCTATCGTGAAAACCGGCCACGTTACCGCGATAGACGGCAGCGTCGTTCCCCTGCGCGGTGACACCGTCTGTTTGCATGGCGATAGCATCCATGCAGTAGCGCTTGCCCAACGCATTCGTCAGAGTCTGCAACAGGCAGGCATTGTTATAAGGGCTCCATCTTTTTAGAGCCGCGCACTCTCGGATGTGACAATGCCCTAATGCCGACATCCCGCCGATTGCGCGCTACCCAGCAGACATTGCTTATGCGCGACGTGTGCCCGACCCAGACTACCGTCACCCCCTCCCTCACCATCCTGGTTAGAGGGAGGGGAGAGGAGGGGGGTGGAGGGCGTTACGTTGTCTGCATAGGTTCCGAACAGCTGTGTGTGGCGCGGTCACGCTTTAAACATCGTAATAAAGCGCGAACTCGTAAGGATGCGGGCGCAGCCTAATGGCATCGACTTCTTTCTCACGCTTGTACGCTATCCAGGTGTCGATCACGTCCTGAGTGAATACATCGCCTTTAAGCAGAAACTCGTGGTCCTGCTCCAGCGCATCCAGCGCCGCATCCAGCGACCCCACCACAGACCGGACGTTTTTCTTTTCCTCGGGTGGAAGGTCGTAGAGATCCTTGTCCATGGGCTCCGGTGGCTCGATCTTGTTCTCTATGCCGTCCAGTCCCGCCATGAGCATGGCGGGGAAGGCATAGTACGGATTGCAGCTCGGATCAGGGGTGCGAAACTCCAGGCGCTTGGCCTTCTCGCTGGCGCTGTACATGGGGATGCGCACGCAGGCGCTGCGGTTGCGCTGGGAGTAGACCAGGTTGATCGGCGCCTCATACCCCGGGACCAAGCGGCGATAGGAATTGGTGGTGGGCGCGATGAAGGCGCATAGGGCATCGGCATGTTTCAGCAGCCCACCGATGTAATAGCGGGCCGTGTCGCTGATCAGCCCGTAGTTGTGAGGGTCATAGAAGACATTTTTTCCGCGCTTCCAGAGGCTTTGGTGGACGTGCATACCGGAACCGTTGTCCATGAAGATGGGCTTGGGCATCACGGTCACCGTCTTTCCGCGTTTCCTAGCCACGTTCTTGACCACATACTTGTACAACAACACCTGGTCCGCCATGCGCGTTAGGCTCTGATTGCGCATGTCGATCTCGGCCTGGCCCGCGGTCCCCACCTCATGGTGGTGCACCTCCACGTCGATGCCCACTTGTTGCAGGATCTTCACC
>JBOHHR010000267.1:0-4311 GCA_050725475.1 Gammaproteobacteria bacterium
AAGAGCAGACATACCCCAGCGAACCACCCCCCTATAGCTCTCGTTGAGTGGCTATCGTGGCTCAGCGCGGTATTGACCAAGGCAACTAACCCTGCGCCGCTTAAGCCCCCCACTAAGCCTGCGAATAAGGAATCGCTGCTACAAGTCTGTCCGCACCCTTCAAAAACTCCACTCTCCCTACGAAAAGTGCCGTATTCGAGTCGCGTGCGACGTGCTTCGACGGATGAAATACTTTCGTGTTCACGCCATTTGGTATGACCATAACCGCTTCTGGTTTTGGGTTCAGCAACATCAATGCAAGGTCAGCCATGCTCTGTGATGGTGCCGTGACCAGATCGGCTCTACGGGTCACAAATTCTTCCAACGCGCCAGTAATCCTAGTCAGCCAATTCGCTCGGGCGTGATTCACCTGAAGAAGCATTTTCGAGCATCCATGGAGTCTTACGACAGTCCTGAGCTTAGGAGGCCGAAAGATCGCTACGAGCAGTCCCTCAAAATTTATTTTTGAGAACTCGACCACAGTTGATCCATTACGTTTCCGCCACGGCCGAAGTGCCGACCACACGGTAAGAGACCTGTCAAGCCTTGCGATCAACAAAAAGACCGACGGCATAGGCAGCTTGAACTTCGCTTCGAGCGCCTTGAATACCAAGTACGCCCATCTGACCGGGAAATGTACCGGAAGTCGGATTATTCTCACACCCTCATCGCTGCATTCGACCCGATTCGAAAAGTACGAGCGTGTTGATCGTTACCTTTACACCCTGGGACGCTAATGCGCGGCTAATCTCGTAAACATAAACGCCTACTCCACCAACATCTGGAGGATATTCGATTGAACAGAAGACCGCTTCGATGTCCTTAGAGACCATATCAGCCCATGCAGTTATCCACGAGTCAATCTACTTAGAACTGAGTACGCCAGTTCTTCGATAAGATCTCAGGGTTATTCCAGCAATTTTGATGCATTAATTAGTCTAGAAATCTCGCGCGCGGAGGGCATAGAGCCTAAGGCCTCCGAACCTCGCGCGCGGCAGCCGGCTCGAATATTAGCCTATGTTGTATCGCCCCAGCCCACAAAGGCACGGGGACCCCCTGTGCCCAGCTGAGGTGTTGATCGCGGTAATGAGGCGAAAGGGGATGTCCGGACTGTCCTCCTGGCATATGGAGGATCCCATCTTCCCCGTGGCCGGGTGAGACTACCAAGCGTTCGGTTGCACCCGCGTACCTGGCCGTTCGCACGCACTTTGTACAGCCCGGAAGCGGCAGCCGCGGCATATCCAGCAGGTGGCCAAGCAAAGGGATCGCGCCCGACAACGGGTGAGCGATGCGCGTTTCGTCCGTCTGCCCCCAGGTCAGATCAGCAAGGCTATCCACACGATAATGATCCATGATCCGCTTTGCACTCCGCTCAAGCACAGCCCAGATAAAGGCGTCCCAATGTGGGTAGTCATCTCGGTTTGCCAGCAGATCCGGATGCTTTGCGTCGACCAGCTGCATTAGTGCGACATCAGCCGTATTCCACTGAAACTTAGGGTCCACCTCCGCGCAACGCGCGAGGATGGGAGAAAACACGGCCTCCAGAAGGGCCTCGCGGAATTCGACCAGAAGCGGTAACCCTAAGGAATGGGGCTCGGCGCGCCCATCCCAGGCCTTCAAATAACGCCCCAGGGTAGCCGCGTCCGGCTGGGTCCTAACCTCTGGAACCTCTAACACTTTTAGGGCCAGGTCTTGATAGTAACGGTAGAAATCGGCCTGCGTATCGAGCTGCAACCCTAGCATGTCGCTCTCCGTAATCTTCTCCATTTGGCGGAGCCGTTCCACGATGCGGTAAGCGCGATAACCAGAGGCGTATCCATGACTGATAACGTAAGGATACCGAGAATCCACCATCCGCTGGTTGGCGTTAACCACAAAGCCCGAACGCGGATTGACGACCCGAGGCAGATTTTCGGGAGGAATATAGCCCCGCCATCCTCGATCTTCATTCGCCCACGAAAAAGCGGAAAGGCCGTCTATACCGAAGCGTATCGGAGCCCGCCCGGTCAGCGTCCAGCCGATGTTCCCCTCCGCATCTGCAACGAGCGCGTTCAGGGGCGGCCCACCGGCCCGATTGAAGCGACGCAAGGCCTCTTGCACCGTCCGCACCCCATCGAGATCCATATAATCCAGGTTGGTTGCACTGGGATCCAAGGCTGTCCAGCGAATAGCCACGGGCTTCCCGAGCAGTGGCTCCGTAAGGATCGGCCCCCACTGCGTAGTCCGGACAAGCACGGTCTCAGCGATTGCACCGTGCACACGGATCGACTCGATGCGCTCCCCGAAACGGCGGTTGCCTTCCTTGGTCGTATACTCAGTTGCATTCTTAGGATTGACATCCACCAGGACTAAGTCCGCTACATCCACGCCACCGCCGGTGAAACCCCAGGCGATGTGCTGGGTGCTTCCAATCACAATCAGCGGGACCCCCGGCAACGTGAGACCGGCCAACCAAACATTCCCATAGTGCAGCTCGGCCCGGTACCAGATGTTGGGGACACTCAGATCGAGGTGCATATCGTTAGCCACGATCGCACGTCCATCCCGGGTCTTGCTGGGCCCAACCACCCAGGCATTAGAGCCCCGATTCAATACCTCGTCAAAATCGAGAGAAGTTCGCCGCGACCGCTCATTCTGCTCGTGCAGCAGCATGGCTAATTTCTTGATCGGTAAAGCTGCCGGAGCGAACCGAGGGTCGCTCGTCTGAAACAGCTTTTCAGTAAACTGGTCGCCCTTCGGAGTCAGAAAGTCAGCTACCTCCTTGGGCAAAGCCCCCCGCATCGTCGTCACCGCCCGCTTTCCCCGTTCCCCTTCGAGACCAAAACCGAGGCCCGCATACATGTCTAGCACCACCAAAAGGCAGTCCTCGGGCCGCCAAGGTTCCGGTGCATAGCGCAGCAAGTGAAACTCAAAAGGCAAGGCCCTAAATTGCGCTATGGCTTTATTGACGCCCTCGGCATACGCATGCACCGCCGCACGTTGTTCCTGCGACAGCAAAGCCAATACCGCTGAAGCAACCTGCTCAAACCCCATGACTCTGTACCAGCGGTCCGACTCGATCAGGCCTGCTCCAAACACTTCTGCTAGCCGTCCGGCGGCACGACGCCGCTGTAAGTCCATTTGAAACAGCCGTTCGCGCCCCGTTACAAAACCCAATGCGAGAAAGGCATCGACACGGCTTTGTGCTTGAATACGGGGGATCCCCAAGGCATCGAATTCTACCTCCACGGGCGCGGTTAGCCCCCTTATTGCCAAGGTGTCATCCTGTGGCAAACGAGAGGCCTGCAAAACATACCCAACATACATGCAGAGTGCGCCAATCGTTGCCAACGCAAGGACGAGAGAAAGTTTGGTGAATCTTCGCATTCTGGTCGTGGAGAGGCTCACGACTTTCCATCCCGTTTCCTAACGCGCGAAACGGATCTTCCCGTTATTGGCGCAACATAAGGGATCCAGCACTCCATACCCCACCTGTGCCTGTGCTCCAAGTCCATTTATGACTACGCAACAATCCACAATGTCCGCTATATATAGCGACTGTATTTCCTATCACCATCGTGATGAGCAAGATATATAATCTAAGTTTCCGAGCCATGTCGAGACATGTTGTTGAGTGCTCAGCGCAACAACATCGTTCCGAACGTTGCTGCAAGAATCCGGTTACCGTTAACCCCTATATCACCACATTGGAATGCTTCTACAGGATTTCGTCTACCATCGATTACATCAATGAGAACGTCTGCAGAAAGCGAAATCGTACAATCGGCCGGGCCCTCTTCCGATCTGACTTGGGCCTCCGCTGTCGTTAAATCGACCAGCCAGCTTCCACCACCATTACCGTAGACTGAAAACTTACATGTACCGTTGAGCGACCTAAATTCACTACGTTTCCTCTGGATTACTTTAGGGAAGTGGCCGTCAAAGATTTCTTTTAACCTGGATCTCACTTTGCTCTGAGTCGCCTCCCTTTTCGTTCTACACGATCTTGTACTATCGGGTTCCATACCCTGGTAACCCAGTTCCTCCAGCAAGTAATTTACTGATTCCAAAAGCGCGCCGGGTATTTGCGTCTTTGGAAGGTTGGCGCCCTTGCCAACAGAGGTCGTGTTGATTTTGTCTGTAAACATGATCTTGATATCCCCGTGACCAGGATCATGTTGTTCCTTAAACACCCCATCTATGATCCCTTCATACCATCCAACACCCAAGAACCGGAACAATGATGCGAGATGGGTGTAGATCCAGTATTGAGATGTAAATCAATAAGGTACG
>JBOHHR010000268.1:0-3222 GCA_050725475.1 Gammaproteobacteria bacterium
TGGTCAAATAGCCCAAGCCGGAGCCGGCATTTTCTTCTCCCTCATTCTTTTCCAATGCTTCCATATACAAATCATTGGTGTCCTCGCTTAGCAGCCTTTGGATCACGGCCTGGAACCCTTCGATCGCCTTGGGATCGACGCTATTCGTGACATAGAAACGCGCGTTATGTTGGTCCAGATGCATGCCGATGGTTACGGGGTATTGCAACGGCGTATAATTGAATTTCATCGCGTTCTCTAGCAATTCGTTGGCGACGAAGGCCACCGCGCTTTTGATCTCCTCCCGCCGATCGGCGCTTTCGCTGTCTTCTCCAGGGAAAAACGTGCTGACATAATCGCTTAAGAAATCCGCCGACAAGCCATTGTTGCGCCAGCGATGCTGCAGGGGGATCGACGTGGGGGAGAAGGCGATCTGGAGAAATTCCTGATCCCTGCTACCCCTCTCGACATAAGCGCCAAAGATCGCCGCCATTGCTTGCATCCCAACCCTATCTTTGCTTGAGCACAACCAAGGTCAAGTCGTCGTAAACAGTTTGGACATCGATGAAATCCCGCACGTCAGAAACCACTGCTTCTTTGATCGCATCGGCGGGCTTCGCCCAGTTCTCGCGGATAACCTTGCACAAACACTCCAGCCCATATTGCTCTCCGTTGGGGTTTTCCGCTTCGGTGAAACCATCCGTATACAGCACAATGCCATCCCCCGGTCTGAGCTGCACCCTCTTTTCCTTGATGAAGCGCGCGATGTCATCATCGAGCCCGATCGGAAAACCGAGCTCTAAGGTGTCCACCAGCTCGATCGCACCGTCACGGCGCACCACGATCATCTCTTCATGCTGGCCGCTCATTCGCACTTCGCCGCCCTTGTAATCGAGCACGGCAAGCGTCAGGCTCTTATCGCCTCCCATGCGGGCGATGTCGGCGTGAATCGTTCGGTTGAGCACATCAAAAAACCGCACCGGAAAGCCCTCATCACTGGTCATGAGCGCCCGCACCCCCACCTGGGCCATCAACATCACCACCCCACTGCGCAAACCATGACCCGTGACGTCCCCGATGGCGATGACGGTGCGCCCCCCATACTGCAAGATGTCGTAGTAATCCCCACCCACCTCATCCGCGGCTTGCATAAAACACGCGATATCCAGGTCCCGAACTTGATCGAGATCCTGTATGGTCGGCAGCAACATCTGCTGAAGCTGGCGTGCGACTTCCACTTCCGCGCTCAAACGCAGGTTTTCCTCTTTGAGCTTTTCGCTGAGTCGCTTAAGCTCCTTGTTGCTGCGCTCGATGAGCTTGGCGTGGCTCTCGATCAAGGCGTCCTTCTCTTTTATCACGCTCGCATCGCGCAGATGCACCGCAATGTAAGGTCGCCCTTTCCAGTTCACCTTTTTAAACGAGGCCTCAAGATAGTTGGGGATATCTCTAGCTTTTGCCTGAGTCTCAAAGTACAGGGAATAGTAGCCGCGCTTGTCGAGCCGCTTAAAGAGCGTCTCCGGCTTGATATCGACCAGAACCTGGCTCAATGGAACGCCCGGATCCGCAACCTTGAGCCACTTTTGGAAGGGCGCGTTGCAAAAGACGAGGCCCAATGAGTCCTCTTCGCAGAGGGCGTATCCGTCGTCGATGAGCTCGACGGTAGGTGAAGCGGTAAGAGGAGAAGAAATTTCCCGTTCCATCATCGGTTCGGTTTACTGCGTTGCTATCACCTTATTCAAGGCGATCCGCCCACCTGCGACAGCCGGCGGATGATTTGCTCAACTCACAGGGCTTGGATGATCAAGCTCAGCCCCCGATGATCTGGGGCTTATACTGTATCAATGCGCCGATGACGGTTGCCACGTCCTCGCCCACCATCCCGGAATCCTCGAGCACTTCCTCCAGCACATCCAAGACCTCAGCAAGGGCTTGTTCATCGATATTCAGCGGCTTGTGGATCTTGTCGAGCTGCTCACCCGTGTACGTGACTGGCCCGCCCATGAGCGTCGAAAAAAACTGGGTTTGATGATCCATCAGGCTCTGCATTTCGGCGTTCTCAAAATAAGGCGCCAGTAAATCGTTCTCTAGCACCCGGCGATAAAACTCATGCACGACCTTTGAGACCGTGCTAAAACCGCCGTATTTATCATATAAGCTTTCCTCCATCTTTTGGATCCTCCATGGTTTGTTATGGAGCCTAGCTTATACGATTCGGGCCTATTTCCGCCATCGTTCCGCGCGGAGGGTGGCGCGGTCGCGGCCTATTTCGAGGCCGCGACTGTGATCGTGACTTTCGTACTGTTAGGGCAGGTGCTAGAGCTCAAAGCCCGCAGCCGGACCAGCACTGCCACCAAGGCTTTGTTTGGCTTGGCGCCCAAGACCGCGCGGCACATCAGAAACTCCAGCGCCTCAAGCGGATCACCGAGCCTGCTCAATGCCTCCTAGCGCTCAATCCAAATCCATGACAGGTCAAGCGTTACCCCCTTTTCGGCGGCCAACCTAGGCTCGCCTTGTCTTTGCCCTAAGCAGCTCCAGGCTGGCGTTCACGTCGTGTTCGAGCCGTCGGAGGACAATGCGCCGTCGCGGGATCGTCTCTGCCATAAAGGTCCCAAAAGGTGAATGCGCTAATTATTCAATCACCGCCATCTTGTAAGACAGCGCACCGATCGCGCCCGTTTTCCCTTTAAAGTTGGCGTGGCACATGACGCATTTTTCCATCACAACCGGCACTGCTGTCGCCATTGTTACATAGCGCTTGCCGCCTTCTTCAACCACCTCGGAATAGTTTGCTTCACCAGCCAGAATTTTTTCCTTGGCCTTGGTCTCAAAGCCCTCTTTCGGTGTGTTTTCAGCGGGATTGAACACGATATCGGTATAACCTAAGAGGCGTGCCTCGTGCCAACCCTTCTCCTTCATCGCTTTAAAGAGCGCTTTGGAAGCCGTAGCCGCCACCGGCACGGTTGTCGCGTCTTTGACGTAGTGCTCGGTGATCAGAACCACTAGGGTTTTATAAAGGTCGTCCAGCATCATGAGTTGTTTTTTCGTGCGCTCCACCGCAGCGTCTTCTGCCGCCAACGCAACGAACGATACCGACATTGCAACCAGAATTGTCGCAGCTAAGCTTTTGCGCCAGTGGGCTATTTACTTGACTGGACGGACCACAAGGTGTAGTGGTTAGGGGGTGGAAGACTATCCCGGCACCCGTTCGCAGTTCGAGGAGCGGTTCGACACTGAGGCGGCGTG
>JBOHHR010000269.1:0-11760 GCA_050725475.1 Gammaproteobacteria bacterium
CCCGCTCTGCCTCGGCATCGGCGACACCAAACACCGGCTCTCCCCAGTCTCGCCAGTTAGCGCGGTGGCCGTAGATGAGGTCTGTGCCGGCCGTGTAGCCCCAATGGGGGAGCTCCATCAGGTTGCGTTCCAGGGCATCGGCGCGCAGCCGCAGGTGTGCCCGCCCCTCATAGGTGTCTCTGGGCTCGATGAAGTCGGGCGCCGTGTCATCATCGGGTTCGAACCAGATGAAGCCCGGTTCGTAAGTGAGCGTGATCTCTAGGGCGTTGTCCTGGTGTCCAGGGGCAAGCGGGGTGCGATAGCCCAAGCCCAGCCCGCCGCGTATGTATTGCCACTCCAGATCGACGGCCTCGATGCTCTGGCCTTCCACGTATTCGGGGCGGGCGAAGGGCACGTTGAAGTTCTCGAAGGTGAATACCACTTCGGCACCGCCCAGGAAGCGAGGGGCGATGTTATAGCGGACGTCGTTATAGAGCCCGGAGAAAACCCCGCGCAAGCGCTGCCGGCCGTGCGCCGGGTTGCGCCATACGAAGATCGCCCCAAACGGTTGCAGCACGTCCTCGCCCTGGTCGTCGGTATCGCGCACTACCAGGGCCCCCCCGAAGGGCAGGATATCGGGGCTCGAGGGGCCGTCCGGGATATACTGCACGCCCAGATCGAGCGCGGTCACGCGGCGGCGGTCGCGTGCCGGCGCCGTCACCCGCCTGCTCCAGATCTCGGTTTGGTAGGCCTCGCCCGCACGCGGTGTACGATAGGTAGTGTCCGCCAGGGCCGCTTGAAAGAGTAAGCTGCCGCTGATGAGAGCTACCCCCAATGACTTGCCGAAGTTATCGTTCATAGCGCCTGGTGTTCATGCGCTCTCCCCCGGTCGGCATGGTTCTTTTTAGCTAAGCTCTCAGATTCCGCACCAGGCCCAGGATGCCTATCCCGATTAGGTAGAGGGCCACGATGACCCCTAAGAGATGGGGTTGCATCAGGATCAAGATCCCGACCACAAGGGCCAGAAGCGGTTCAATATGCTTTAGCAAGGGTCTTCACTTTACACGTTTCACGACAACTGCGGAAGAAGGCCCAGTATGCCGACGATAATGAGATACAGGGCGACGATGTAGTTGAGCAAGGCTGGTCGCACCAGGATGAGAATGCCGGCTAAAATGGAAAGGAGGGCAGTCAGGTTTAAGTACATAGATACATAATATATATAATACGTATTGCTTTCCGCGTCGCCTATTTGAGGCGGATGTCGTTCTGCACTGATTGCACCCCTTCGACCGATCCGGCCAGTTCCTCGGCCCGCTGTCTCTCGCCCTCGGAGTTGGCAAACCCGCTCAACTGCACGGTACCCTTGAAGGTCTCCACGTTGATGGCGAGACCACTGACCTGCGGATCGTTCAACAGCGTCCCTTTAACCTTAGTCGTGATCGTGGTGTCGTCGAGGTACTCCCCGGTGCTCTCTTGGGTGGGTGTGCCGGCGCAGCCTGCTAAGACGACAACGGCGATAACTAGTTGGGCGTATCTTAGAAGTGTCTTCATGGTCATTCCTCCGCTCTGATAGATTGTTTCGAAGTCGATGCTCTCCTCTCATCGCGCGCATAGACTCGAGGAAGGGGCCGTCCCAGGTAAACGAGGCATTCACCATGCCATAGCGAATTAGCTCGGATTGAAGTAGATAAATCCGAGACTTATCGTAGCCATCGGCGAAGGTGCGGCGCTTGCGAGAGTGCATCCATCGGTAAGAATTGCCGGTTTGACTGCCGCAATTACCGGCTGCTGGGCGCTGCGGTCTAGTTTGCTTGCGCCGAGTGCAAGCGGTAGACGGCCCTGGACAGCAGTGGGCGGATGAGCGCTTCGACCGAGCGAAAGTGGGTGACCGGATCGCCGCAAGAGCTTCTGTCGCTCCTCCCGGAGGCGCAGGAGCACATCCTCGCGCAGGAGGACGCCAAGAACCGCCTGCTGGCCGCCGTGCACGAGCTGTCCCAGGCCTTCGTGCTCGCCGTTGGTCGACTTCTACATAGAACCGCTCAGATAATCTACGACCAAGAGGCACTTACCCCCTTATCGGGGTGCTCACCGATTGCTTTATAGGGAACCTAAGTCGCCATCTAACCTAATGGTTCGGAGATCCCAACTGCCAGCATGCTCCCGGGTTTAATCGTTAAGGCGCCGTTCCTGAAATAAACGTATTCTATTGATTTTGGCGGACGAGGTGGGATTCGAACCCACGTGGGGCGGTATGCCCCCAACCGATTTCGAGTCGGTGCCTCTGATCAAACAAGTTTCTTTTAATCAATAACTTGCGCCGTCTGCTCAATTTTGATCTCCAATTTCAACCAACCTGAAATCAATGGCTTACCGCTGAAGGCCGTTACGTTGTGGCTACGCTCGGGGTGAGCATCGACGCACGAACGATGCGATTCGGACATGTCAAAGACTCCTCTTTGGCATCGGCACTTTGGGTGTTAAAGCGCTACGCTGTTCGTTCCCATCCATACGATGAACGCTATCCAGGTGATATGAAACACGTTGTCCATCATAATGAACGACCACGGTGCCAGCGGGGGCTTGGCAAACTCAGATTTGCCAAAGGCGCGCATATACCAGGCGACAAACCTCGATCGATCCTGTAGCCAATGTTCCACGGCGATGAGTGACAATTGCCACCAGGACAATCCTATGAACAAGAGCGGAATCATGTAGGTTGCAACATGAACGGTGCAGATCCAAGAGCATTCTTTCTTGCCTCTTACCATCCAGTCGTTTTGCAAACAGATAATCGCCGATCAAATGTGCGATCAACCAACTCATGACCCTATGCTCCATATTCAACAACAGGCATGACCGTTGCCCCGCGTTTCGTCTTTTGGGCCGCGCTTCATCCGCGCATCGCTATTTGCTAAGATCAGCGACCTTCGTCGCTCCGGTGCTCGAGGGTCAGTCACGGGCCCAGCGTCACAGCGCGGGAGGAAAGGAGTGCCAGGCGAAAAATTAATCCGGGATGCGCTTCTCCGAGCGTGCTCGTGCGCCGCCATCAAATGGAGCAAGCGCCCGCTGGGGTCGTTCATCGCCCTTGGCGTTTTAGCGAGCATCGGGTCGCAGCCAATGCCCTCTGGCACAGTCTTGACTTCGGCGGGCGTCTTCTGTGCGCCGGCACCAAAGCCTAGCGACAGTAACGCGAGTACGACCGTGGCTCGATATCGAATTTTCATAACTGCATTTCTCGGTCAAATTGAGTGCCTGCCTCAGAACAAGGGCGTAGGGACGTCTCCCCAGATGACGTAGCGTGGAGGGCTTTCGATCGCGGTCACCTCGGCGGCTGCGATATCGACGCTGACGCGCAGGATCGGGTCCAGGCCATAAGCCGTCTTTAGGATCGCCGCTCCGGAAGCGTCTCGATGGGCGCGGGCGCGGGTGAAGAGCAGCTTATAATGGCGGCGGTCGAAATCCTGGGGCGTATGATGGCCGCTAGCCTCAGCCCTGACGTCGAGCGGAAGGTCGGCCAAGGACCACGCCTCGGGCACCACATAGACGATGCGCTTAGCATGCTCCACCGGCTCAAGCTCTCGCTGGACCCGCGGACCCTCGGTTGCCGCCGACATGACCAGGGGCAGGAACCGCCCGGTCCGCTCCAGGTAACGGCGGTAGCTCTCGCCATACTGCGCGAGGCACTGGGTTTCCTCCCAGCGGGCGAGAACGGCATACAGAAAGAGCATGGTGAGGTAGCCGATGAGCACCAGGAAGCGAGGCCAGAGGAGGAGCATGCCCAAGGCCAGGATGGCGAGCCCCAGGTATTGCGGAGGCGAATGAATCGATAAAGCCCTGTGGTCACGACCCCACGGCGCCGGAACTCGGCCCAGGAGATGGGAACGGCCGCCTCCAGAAACAACACGGTACCCAGTAGCAGGAGCGGCCCGGCCAGGCTGTGAAGGAGATTCAGCAGCGGGCTCGTGGTATCCGAGATATGGGGCAGAAAGAACTGGGTCAGCCAAGCCGTCCCTTCCGAGCCGTTGAAGAGCTGCAGCACCGGTCCGTAGAGCGAATAAAAATACAGGGCCAAGGGGCTTATCATGAACAGGATCTCGAAGACGATGATGAGATTAAGCGCCCAGAGCGAAGGTTTGAGGATCCTCGTACTGTGCGAGGCTCGCCTCGGCGCGCGCGTCGGTCTGACGGATGCGGGCGCGTACCCGTCCGAGGTCCAAGGCCGTCCAGCGGATGGCCGGGCCGAAGGAATAGCGGTCGCTCCCGGAGCTACCCAGGCCGGTGAAGCTACTCGCCTCAAGCGCGATGCTGCCGATGAAGGTGACGCGTGGGAAGAGATCGGCGGTAGCAACGCCGACGCGCGCGGTGGCGGCAGCGAGCCCGCGCTCGGCCACGCGGATGTCAGCGCGGCGTCGGAGCAGATCGGCCGGCTCACCAAGCGTCACCAGCTTGGGCGCATCGGGAAGTAGCGCGGGTCTTTCGAGGGCGCCGACCAGCGCCTCGGGGCGGTTCCCCGTGAGTATACTTAAGCGGTGCATGGCGCGCCGGATGGTCGCCTCTAGCGGAGGGATACCGGCCGGGGTCGCATCGAGCTGGGCCCGTGCCCGCGCGGTATCGAGCGCGGTGCCCCGCCCGCCCTCTAGCCGGGCGATGGTCAGAGCGAGCGTCTGCTGCTGGTTGTCGGCGTTGCGGCGGGCGACGGCGCGCTGATTCTGCGTGCCGCGCAGCTCGAAGTAATTGCGCGCCATCTCGGCCAACAGACTCACCAGGACATCGTGCAGGGAAGCCTCGGCAGCCTCGGCCTCTGCGGTGCGGGCCTCGATGGAGCGGCGCACGCGGCGAAGAGATCGAGCTCCCAGAAGGCGTCGAACCCCTGCGTTGTAGAGCTCGCGGCCCCGATCCTCACCGGGAAACCCCTGTAGGGCCGCGGTGCTCTGTTGTTCATTGGCATTGGCGGCCTCCGCGGTGACGGTCGGGTAGCGATCGAAGGCGGTTTCATCCCACAAAGCCCGGGCTTCGCGCAGCCGCGCGCTGGCGATGCACAGATCGTGATTCCCCGCCACGGCGAGGTCTACGAGCCGATTGAGATCGGCATCCTTGAAGCCCTGCCACTAGCGGGTGTGTACGGGATCCGTCGACAGACCCGACTGCCCGGCGTTGACAAAAGCGGCAGAGAGCCCTGTTGCGGGGATCTGGTGATCCGGGCCGAGGAGCGCGCAGCCGCTCAGTAGCGTGAGGTTCAAGGCCACGATGGCACCGAGTTGTATTCGGCGAGTCATGGGGTGCCTTCCGCCGACGTGCTCGCCAAGGAAGGCACTGGCGCACGCCGGCGCTCGACGAGCGCGCGGATCACGACATAGAACACCGGCGTCAAGACGAGACCGAACACCGTCACGCCCAGCATCCCGAAGTAGACCGGCGCGCCGAGCGCATCGCGCATCTCGGCGTCCGCCCCGCTTACGAGCATCAAGGGGATCACGCCCATGATGAAGGCCGCCAGCGCAGTATCGAGAGATTAATGATTGAAGTCACGCCCTCGAGCGTGGTTTGAAACATTCTCCTTAGGCCCGTATGCATCAGGAACGGCTCATCGTCGACGAGCATGGCGAGGTTGGGCGGCACAAGCTCCGCCCAGGTCGGCCGCTCCTGGTAGGCGGCGTAGAAGATGTGCGTTACCTGGCTCATCTGGTTCGGGCCGCCAAGCTTCTCGCGGCAGTCGTCACTATCGAGCAGGTCGACCGCCACGTACCGGACCCGACCCGCTGCCTCTCCACCCCGCCGCGACAGTCCGATGACTTCCCAGTCGCCGAGCGTCGCGAGGTGAGCTATGAGGTTGCGGCCGATGACCCCATGGGCTCCGACGACCAGGGTGACTTTGTTCTGCGTGCTCATCATTTTCTCTTGTTGGCGGGATATAGCCAGTGCGCGAACACTCAAAACGCGCTTTTCACGACCCCACCATCTACGCGCAAGGCAGCGCCTGTGGTTGCCGATGCGAGTGGGGCTGGGGATGTAGGTGACCAGCGAAGCCACCTCCTCGGGTGAGGCGAATCGCTTGATGAGCGATGTGGGTCGAATCTTCGCAAAAAACTCCTGCTCGAATTCCTCGAACGCCTTTCCCTCGCGAATCGAGTCGCCGTACCGCTTGCCGAGCCCAAGCGCTACGTTGCATCGGTGCGGAGCCTCAAGGAATCGCAGCCAGATATCTCAGCCCTGCTTTTGACGGGTGTGGCCTACGCGTAGCTGACAACTGTCCTTTCAGCCACTCTTTTTTCAACAACTGCGTCAGCTTCTTTGCACGTATCGCTGCTACCGTGCAGCCTCTAACCCTCTGACGGCCGGCGCATCAGCTTCGGGCGATCACGGCTCGGCCCGCGCAATCCAATGTTCCACTTCGTCCTCGAGGAACGATATGCCCGAGCGGAGTGCGGGACATGTCCGATCCGTCGACTGCATGTGAGACGGGTTAGGCGGCGCACGGTGCCGCCCGCGGAAGCGCCGCAGGGCCGCGCGATTGGTCTGCTGCAGATGTCAGCGATAGCCGGTTACGTCGGCGGGTTTGCCTGCGTCCTGAACTTCGGTGACGTACCTCCAGGCATCGGGCTGGCTGCCGTCGAGATCGGTGAAGCCGTAGACCTTCGCCAGCTGCCCGCTGGACAGCGACTTTCCGTTCCAGCGCGACACGTTGGGGTCTCGTGCGAGCGCGGCTACGGCCCGGCCGACGAACGCTGGACTCTCGGAAATAGCGAAGTGGGGCGAGCGCGTTGTCGCGTCACGCCAGTTCGATTCGGCGACGCCGTATGCCTCGAGCATCATCTCTGATCGCAACCAACCCGGAGTAAGTGACACGGCCGTCGCACCGTGGGGCTCCAACGATGTCTCCATGCCGCAAAGTCTAGCATCACGCCCGCGCTCGGGCATAGCCGGTCTTGGCGATGGTCGTAAACATTGGTTCCTCCGCTACGGTGTCGAAATCACAGGATAGTGGCAAGGTGCGCCACGACTACTCCTTAGTACCAACCTCCATCTCGCGAAAGCGATCGATCGCCTCGCTCTCACCGAAGTCTTCCAGCTCGAACAACTGGCGCCCTTCGATTTCGCCTGTCTTGCCATCGACGGCGGGATTGGGAATGCGCTTGGTATGAGCTTCTCCCACAACTCATCTCCCACAGCGCATAATGCCGACGACCTTTGAATTGGTAAAAATGGAGGTATAAAAATTCATCGCCTCCTCAGCTCTGCCATCGAACCACAAGAATGGGGTGATTTTTTGCATACAGTTTTTCTCCTTTTCACTTCTCTATGGCTGAGTCACTCTCTTCCGCCGATAGTGCGCCGTCATGAATGAGTGCCATTGCCCGTCATCGCCGAGCATGTGCGATGTCATCATCCGGTGGTCGACGCTCTTGACCTCGATCACGTCCTTGTACTTCACGAACTTCCCATCGCCGGTGCAGCTCGGCCCTTCGGCATTGAGCGTCAGCACCTTTTCGTCCGCGTCCAAAGATCCGTCGTACACCCAGAGGTAGGTCATCATCGAACCCACGAAAGTCCCGACATACTGTTTTTTCTGAGGGTCATACCCCAGCGTCATCAAAGTGGTCGCCATGCCTCCGCCCGGCATCTCGCCGCGACCCTCGCACAGCACCCAGAGGCCGCCCAGCGAACGCGCGCTCTCCACCCCCTCAAACTTCTCCGGTGGCTTCTCCGGTCCCATCGAGCACTCGGACTCATAGGTCCATTCGCCCACAAGCTTATTAAGCCACTGGTGTTCTTTCTCTGGTTCGGTCTTCATCGGTATATCCTCTAATGGTCTTGATTAATCGGTCGGCAGGCCAGGGATCTCGATCACGGGTCGGACTTCGACGGTCCCCGTGCGCACCATAGGGATCCGTGCGGCGACGCCGATCGCCTCATCGGGATCGCGGGCGTCGATGAGAAAATAACCACCCAGTTGCTCGCGCGTCTCGGCAAACGGGCCGTCGGTGACAAACCGTTTACCCTCGCGCATCCGAACCCTGGTCGCCATTGAGCTTGGGTGCAGCGGATCGGCGGCGAGATACCGCCCGCGCGATTTCAATTCGTGTGCGAGCTGTGTGGCTTCCGTCATCTGTTCCATCACGGTCTCGGCACAGATCAGGTGCAGGCATTTCATCGCGTTCTCCTCAATCGCGTCAGCTCGCGACGTTGTGTTCTATGGGACGCACTTCGATCACGCCGCCCGCGGGGAGGGTCGGAATGCGTGCGGCGATCGAAATTGCCTCGTCGAGGTCCTTGCAGTCGATCAGGTGGTAGCCACCGAGCTGCTCCTTGGTCTCCGCGAACGGCCCATCGGTGATGACCGGCTTGCCATCCTTCTTGCGGACGGTGGTGGCTGTCGCGATTGGGTGCAGCTGCGCACCGCCGCGGTAGTGCCCGCTCTTCACGAGTGTCTCTAGGACTTCACCGTACTGCTCCATGATCTGGTCTTTCTGCGTTTCCGGCATATTCACCCACCGCTTCTCGTCGAAGCAGCACATTAGCATGTATTGCATGGCGTTATCTCCCGTTGATGGGTAATTACTGACCCTCGTGATAGGTACGTTCGTGGTACATTTCGACCCCTCGACCGAGTTCGCCGACAATGCGCGCTGCGTGAAGGTCCGCATGCGGTTCGCCCGACTGTCACGGTTTTGCCGCCTGCGTTTCAGCAACGGCCTTCAGGTTGGCAAGACCGGTCTCGAAATCCTTGCCGACCATGCTGTCCATGGTGAAAAACAGACTCATGATCTTCGATAAGTTGTTGGCGCCTTGTAGAATTCAATGGCATCGGCTGCGCTGGCGCAAATCAAGTGCGGCGTCACCGTGCGCATCCACTCTGGAACTGGCTTTACTTGTGGCATGTCATTTCTCCTTCTGGTTTCATAGGAGCCGGCTTTCCTGGACGGACTCGACCGGACGGAAACCTTCGCTCTAGCGGTGTGGAACGGCTGTTCACACCCTATAGTCGTTCCGCGGGGCGCAAAATCGACAGCGCATCGATCAATTTTTCAGCTCGTCCAGCCGCCGCTGCAGAAACCGACGTTCCGGCTCTTGCTGCGTGAGCGCGAGGGCGCGCTCGTAGGAGGATCGGGCTTCGGCGTGTCTGCCCAACCGCCGGCACAGATCCGCCCGCGCCGCGTGCGCGAGGTGATAGCCCGTGAGATCGCCGCGCGCGAGGATGGCGTCGATCAGGGCCAAACCCGCCTGGGAGCCATCGCGCATGGCCACTGCCACGGCGCGGTTCAGCTCCACCACGGGAGACGGTTCCACCCGCGTTAGCGCGTCGTACACTCCGACGATCTGGGCCCAGTCCGTCACGGCGGCATCGGGGGCATTAGCGTGTACCGCGGCGATCGCCGCTTGCAGTGTATAGGGACCAAAGCGGCGCGACGACAAGGTCCGTTCCACCAGCGCGGATCCCTCCGCGATCTGGTCCCGGTTCCAAAGCGAGCGGTCCTGGTCCTCCAGCAGGATCAGATCCCCCGACGGCGCGCTGCGCGCCGCGCGCCGCGATTCGTGCAGCAGCATCAATGCGAGCAGTCCCGCCGCCTCGGGCTCGGGCAGCAACTCGACCAGGAGCCTACCCAGGCGGATCGCCTCGCCCGAGAGATCGGGCCGCGTCAGCGATCCGCCGGATGAGGCCGAGTAGCCTTCGTTGAACACGAGATAGACGGCGCGCAGCACGCTGTCCAATCGCTCCGGCAGATCGGCCAAGGCCGGCACCTGATAGGGAATGCGCGCATCGCGGATCTTAGCCTTCGCACGCACGATACGCTGCGCCAGCGTGGGCGCAGGTATGAGGAACGCGCGCCCGATCTCCTCGGTGGTGAGGCCACATACCTCGCGCAGGGTGAGGGCGACCTGTGCGTCCGGCGACAGGGCGGGGTGGCAGCAGGTGAAAATGAGTCGCAGCCGGTCGTCCTCCACGCCCTCCTCATCCCACCCTGTGGCGTCACCGGTGTCGGCCTCGAGTCCCTCGGCGAGATCCGCCGGCAGCGGATCGAGCCGAGCGCGGCGCCGCAAGGCGTCGATTGCCTTGAAGCGGCCGGCTGACACCAGCCACGCCCGCGGATTGGCAGGCACCCCCTCACGCGGCCATTGCTCCAGCGCCGCTCTAAAGGCATCGTGCAACGCCTCCTCGGCGAGATCGAAGTCGCCGAGGAGTCGGATCAGCGTGGCGAAGACGCGGCGCGACTCGGAGCGGTAGACGGCATCCACCGTTTCCGGAACCGGTCGGGCAGCGTCCTTGAGCTGAGCCATTAGCACACCCGCTTTACTGACGACAGGGGTTTAGCATCAAGCAGAGCCGGTGCACGCCCGACATCGATCAAAGTTGCGCGCTGTCCTGGTCTTGACTCTTGATTCCGGGGGCTCACCGCCCTTAGGCGCTATCTTGCTTGCAAAGTGTCCCGGCGCGCTTGTTGATCTCTTCCGGCGTCAGGTCTTCCTTGTGGGTGGCGAGAAACCACACATGACCGAAGGGATCCTCCAGCGTACCCGTGCGATCGCCGTAAAATTGATCCTGCACCGGCCTGACTACCTTGGCGCCGGTAGCGACCGCCTGGGCGAATTGAGCATCCACATCTTCCAGGTACACATGAAGGCCAACGGAAGATCCGCCTAGTGACTGTGGACTGCGAAACGCCCCTGTTTCATACGGATCGGCCATCATGATGGGGGAATCGCCGATTCTAATTTCGGCGTGCCCAATCTCGCCGCTTGGGGCCACCAGACGAAACAATCGGTCGCGTTAAAAGCCCGCTTGTAAAATTCTATGGCTTGCGCCGCACCCTTAATGCTGAGATACGGGGTTACGCTGTGGTAGCCATCGGGGATGGGTCTAACGGTCATGTCGATCTCCTTCCAAGAGCTTGCAGGAACCTATTCCTAGGCCAGTGCGTGTTAACACCGAGGACGCGCTTGGCCCAGGCCTCAACCGCGACCCATCGAGTAGGTGATGGCGTTGATCATGGCGCCCTGCGGGTCTTGCAGCACGCAGAAGCGTCCGACCTGGGGGATGTCCTGTGGCGGCATGCACACCTTCCCGCCCAGCTCCACGGCGAGCTTGGCGGTGGCATCCACATCGTCCACCGTGACATACACACCCCAGCAGGGCGGCATACCTTTGGCCGCAGGTGGAATGGTCATGATGCCGCCCATTTGCTCGCCGCCGTACTTCACCAGGGTGTACTCCATGCCCGGTATGGGCGCAGGCTCCAGAGTCCAGCCGAAGAGCGTACTGTAAAAGCGCTTGGCGTCCGGAAGGTCGGTGGTCAACAGCTCACACCAGCTGAACGCGCCGTGGAACTTGTATTTATCGTCCATAGTTACCTCCTGAGTTTAATGAGTGAAAGCCTACCGGCAGCCCTGCGAGTTTCCTCTATCTGTGCTCCAACCGATGGCTTTCCATTGTTAAGTTTTTGTTACCGCACTTGGCTCCAAATAGATCAATTCCCAGATGTGCCCATCTCGATCCTGAAACCCGTGTTGATACATGAACCCGTAGTCTTTGGGTTCGCTATAGGTGGTTCCGCCGGTGGCGACGGCCTTGCGAACCATCTCATCGACTTTTTCCCGGCTCTCTAGGGAAAGACATAGAGGCTGCCACACCTTGCTACCCTTTAGTCGAATAGCGAATGCCCGAATCGACATCCCACCTTAACTTTTTACCAATGGCCCGCCTCGAATGCGCACGTGGGTATTCCCCACCGCGGTATGCCAAAGCCAGCACGGTTTCGACTCGATCGCCATGAGTACTCC
>JBOHHR010000270.1:0-3008 GCA_050725475.1 Gammaproteobacteria bacterium
GTGCATATGGTCGGTTTAAGCTACAACCTTGTCACGCGGCACTATTTTTTGACCCGCAATGTCAGCGTAAATTATTTGCTCCACGTGCGTAAACCCGCGGATGCCCCCTGATTATCGCATCGGCGCAGTGCTGCTTGACCTCGATGGCACACTGATCGACACAGCTCCTGAACTAGCCAACGCGGTCAATCGCCTGCGCGAAGAACATGGGCTTAAACCGCTTCCGTTCCAGGCCATCCGGCCCCATGTGTCACACGGCGCCTCGGCCTTGGTTCGGATCGGATTGTCCTTGGACCCAAACGATGCAGCATTTCCCGCCCATCGCCAGCGTCTGCTTGAGATCTACGATTCCGTATTGGCCACGGAAGCGCGTCTATTCCCGGGCATGGAGGAAGTTCTGTCCGGCCTTGACCAACAGGCCATCCCCTGGGGCGTAGTGACCAACAAACCCGGCTGGCTTACACGACCCCTGCTTGAGCGACTCGGTATTCTTACCCGCACACGTTGCGTGGTCGCCGGGGACACGCTCGTTAAGCGCAAACCGGACCCCGATCCCCTGTTGCTCGGCGCCGAGCTATTAGCGCGCGCCCCCCGTCAGTGCATGTACGTCGGGGATGCGGAACGCGATGTCATCGCCGCAAAGCGCGCCGGCATGCGCGTCCTGATCGCGCTTTTCGGCTATCTGGGCCCCTATGATCGGCCCGAATCTTGGGGTGCCGATGCACTGATCGAATGCCCCGGAGCGATTCTGGAGTGGCTGAACCATTCAACATGAGGCTGGCTTGTCAATTGAAAGCGCGAAAGGTACGTTATCCAGCTTTTTTACAGGCTAATACTGTCTTATGAATTCAAGCTATCTAGAATTCGAACAGCCTATTGCGGATCTCGAAGCAAAAATTGAAGAGCTTCGCTTCTTGAGCAAAGACTCGGATATCGATATCAATGACGAGCTGGGGCGGTTACAAAAGCGCTCGCGTGAGCTGACGAAATCGATTTTTTCGTCTTTGACTTCTTGGCAGATTTCGCTGCTCGCTCGGCACCCCAAACGCCCCTATGCCTCGGACTACATCGAGCGCATTTTTACCGATTTCGATGAGTTGCACGGCGACCGTTCTTTTTCCGACGACGCCGCCGTGGTTTGTGGTATCGCACGCTTCGAAGGCGAACCGGTAGCGCTGATCGGGCACCAAAAAGGGCGCAATACCAATGAAAACCTCAAGCGCAATTTCGGAATGCCGCGCCCCGAGGGGTATAGAAAAGCTCTGCGCATCATAAGATTAGCGGAAAAGTTCCGACTGCCGGTATTGACCTTTATCGACACCCCGGGCGCCTATCCCGGTATCGACGCGGAAGAAAGGGGCCAGAGCGAAGCAATCGCGAAAAACCTGTTCGTGATGGCACGCCTTCGAACCCCTATTGTCGCGACGGTCATAGGAGAGGGTGGTTCGGGCGGAGCGTTAGCCATCGGGGTCGCCGATCGCCTACTGATGCTACAGTACGCGACTTATTCCGTGATTTCACCCGAGGGGTGTGCTTCCATTCTGTGGAAGAGCGCAGAAAAAGCCCAAACCGCGGCAGAAGCGATGGGGATCACTTCGGATCGTTTGCTCGCTCTGGGTCTGATCGATGAAATCGTGTCCGAGCCTTTGGGGGGCGCCCATCGCGATGTAGACGCCATGTCTTCGGCCCTGAAGCAGACGCTGCTGCGGATCCTAACCGAATTGCGGCAAATCGAGATGGAGTCGTTACTTGCTGCGCGATACCAACGCCTGATGGATTTCGGGCGCTACAGCGAAGCCCGTTAGTCAGGTTCTCTCGCGCCCCGTGGCCGATTTTACTTCGGAAAAGTTGCTCGAAGCTCTGCGAACGTTCCCCCCCACAGGACGCTACCTGCCGGCGATCAGCGGGGGGGTAGACTCCATGGTGTTGTTGCATGCATTGGTTTCGCTGCCGCAGGCTGGGCACCCGATCAATGCGATCCATATCAACCACGGCCTCAGCCCCGATTCCCCAGCACGGGCTGAGCTGTGTCACCAAGTGTGCGCGCGACTTGCGGTTCCGATAACCGTGCTGGACATAGACGCCCGATCGCCACCGGGAGAGAGCCCTGAAGCTTGGGCCCGCGATCTACGCTACGGCGCGATGGAAACCATGATGCGGCCAGGCGACATAATCGTGACGGCCCATCACCGAGACGACAACGGCGAGACACTGTTGTTGCAGCTTTTGCGGGGGGCCGGCCCCCACGGTTTGGCGGCTATGCCCGAGTGCCGTTCGTTCGGTTGCGGGTGGCTAGGACGCCCGTTGCTTGGTTACAGCCGTGATCAACTGCTGGCCTACGCCTCGCGGCATAACTTGAATTGGATCGACGATGCCAGCAACCGGGATCTGCGATACGCACGAAATTTTTTGCGCCGGCGGGTGATGCCTTCCCTGACACAACGCTGGCCGGGCTGTGGCTCCACCTTGGCGCGCGCGGCCAGGCAACAGGCCGAGGCGGCAATGTTGCTGGATCGCCTTGCGGAAAACGATTTGCGGGGTGTCGTCGAGCCGCCAAACGTGCTCGATGTAGCGGCTTTTAAGTCCTTGGAGGATCCCCGCCTGCGCAATGCGTTGCGCTTTTGGATCCACCGGCTGGGCTTCTCGTTGCCCTCGGAAGCAAAATTGGACCAAATCGTAAAGACGGTGTTGGGCGCTAAGCCTGACGCTTCGCCCTGCGTCCGCTGGCAGGGGACGGAAGTACGGCGCTACCGCAACACGGTTTATCTTTTGGCTCCGGGCGGTGCGCTCGGCCCGCGCTCCATTTTCACCTGGACACCCGATGAAACCCTTTCGATAGCGGGAGGCACCTTGTACGCGGTTCGGGCTCTAGGCCGCGGGATAAAGGCGAGCGCCTGCGAAGGGGGCCATCTGGAAGTCAGGCTGAGAACAGGTGGCGAACGCTGCCGCCCGGTTGGGCATGCGCACCACAAGCCGCTAAAAAAGCTGCTCCAGGAAGCCGCCATCCC
>JBOHHR010000271.1:0-13235 GCA_050725475.1 Gammaproteobacteria bacterium
AGCGATCACGATGGCCGGAATACGCACCCAGGACGCGGGTGATTGACACCCCGCAGCTTCAGCAGTACCTTCACTTTTAAGGAAAAAGGGGGAAAAGGGGGAAAAGGGCGCTTTAAAAATCCTATAGGTTGCACCGCGATCCCTCGTCACGCTCCTCGGGTCTCCGGCGACCAATGCAACTTTGCCTGCCAGCGATGTCTCCATGGTCTGTCCCCTATAATTGGGCCTTGAAAGCGGTGCAGCGATTGATTTGAGAGTGACGCCCAACGAAAGAATGGAGCGGTGCGCTTCAGCGCGTCCGTCTCGAATGACGGATTAGCCGTGAAGGATGGTCTCATAGCGAATTTCATCAAGCACGGCGGAGCCCAACCTGATTTTCCTCACCGAAGCGTCGTTTGGCAAAAAGCCAGCCCCGCAATAGAAGCAGGAAGCTCCGGGATTTGCCCTCAAGACCCAAAGCGTGGTTTCTTTGAAACCCATTTCCTTAAGTCTTTTTCGAGCGGTCAGCCAGAGTTCTCGATCGATGCCGCGAGACCAATACTGAAAAGTAACATAGATAGCCCACGCCTCCCGGCCTCAGAGGGCTTATCGGGATCGCGGCACGGCGAAGGCAACCCAGCCAATCAAGAGTTGTCCATTGGAGGCGACGAGATTCCGCTTGCGGTGCTTTCGTGTACAGCGAACTGTTCAACCTTACCTTTGTTGCACGTGTTGCGATAGTTACTGGCGAGAACCGGTTGAGAGGAGTCGTCTCATCGGACCATGAGTCCTCGTAGAATCCACTGATCGATAAAGCCAGCATTTGTCATCGCTCGTTCTCCCTTTTAGGGAATCAGCTTTTGCCAACCACCCAGAAACATGATCCACACGACAACCGTAAGCCAATGAAATAGAACCGGCAACCAAATGGAACCGGACTTCAGGTAGGTGATGGTGCATACGATTCCAAGCAATGTCGCAAGAGCCAAGAAAACAGGGTCAAGAAACACCAATCGTCGTGAGACCAAGCCATTGATTGGATGCGAGAGCACAAAGGCAATGAGACTGACCGATGCCCAGAAGAATTTTGTTCTGGGAGAAATCGCCTCAACGGGATGCGGTAGTAAGACGGCGCGAAAAAAGAACTCCTCCAAAAGGCACGGCATCACGAGCAAACCAATTGGCGTTAAGGCAATTGACCAAGCCGATGCCTTCATCAACTCCAAGCGACAAAATCCAGTCAACAATCCAATCATCAGAGCGCACAGCGTGTAAACGCGCTCCCGTGACCCATTACGGCCCGACCATAGAATGCCACTTGGAGCAATGTGTCATCATGTTGTCGGCCTTCTTCTTGCGGGTCACGCGCCCCTTGTCGGTCTTCGCCTCGTCGTTTGCAGATGTTGTACATGTCCCGGCACAAGTGCTTGTCGATCCAGGAAGCGAGAGCGTCCCGCCCGGATGCCGGCGACCGCATTGAGGACCAGAGCTTCAAGATCCCGCTTCAAGGTCCCGTACGCTGCGTAGCTCGAGCGCCCGCCGCACGGACGAGACCAGACGGCTGCTCCCCACCGGTTTCACGAGATAGTCGATGGCACCTGCCTGCATGCAGTGGACCGCGGTCTCGAGATCATTGGTGGCGGTTATCACGATCACGCAGACATCGGGGTAGTCGGCCGTCACCTGCTTGAGGAGCTCCTGGCCGGAGAGATGGGGCATGCTGAGATCGAGCAGCAGCACGCCCACCTCCTGTTCCGCCAGTAACGGCAAGACGGCCCGGCTGTCCTCCAGGGTGAGGACGTGGGCGATGCCGGCGCTGCGCAATAACAGGCTGACGCTGTGGAGCAACGGTGGCTCGTCATCGACGACCAAGACGGGAAGCTGCGCTGTAACCGTGTGGACCATGCTATCTCGCTTGTGTATTAGCCGGACGTAGCCGCTTGCGCCAGGCCCGGGAATTTAGAGGGCTTCTATTACTCGGCAGGTCCTCCGGGTGGGCGCGCGCTTATTTCGTGCACACAACGCACGCTACTGTTGCTGCCGGGAAGTGCCCGATACGCCGCGGCACTTGCGGCGACAGCCGCAGGACCCTTCCCCCAGGGCGGCGTCCGACCCGCACAGGCGCCGCCGAGGGGGTGTTTACATTTTGCAACGACCTCCTTATGGCTAGCGGCCAGCATAGACCGCCATACTGGCGGTATCGGAACCGTTACGGCTGGTGACCGTTAGCAGGTAGGTAGCCGCTGGGATACCCGTGGGTAAATCCACCACGATTTGCTTCGGTGCAAAGCGCGTGACGTCTACGGGCTCATCACCCAGGCGAACAAGCGGCGACGCAGAGCCAAAGTTTTCGCCCGAGATGACCAGCTGATTCTGAGGATCCTGGACCACGCTCAAAATCACGGGCTTAGGCGGTTTGGGCGTGAGTTGCGCGGCGTTTAGGGATGGTCCAATCATCGCTAATGCGAAAATAGCTGGGATGGTGAGTGTGTGCATATGTCTCTCCTTCTTGTAACTTCGGGTGGTATTGCCGTAGGGCGCGATCCCCGCTCACGCCTTTTCAACCGTTGGTCTCAACCTCAACGCGCCGGTTCTTCTGTCGGCCCCGCGGGTAGTCGCTCCCGTCCTTGGTGTTCGGCTCCACTGGCTTCGTCTCACCAAAGCTGCGGGTCGTGATGATCGACTCGGGAATGTCTTTCTCTTTCACCAGGTAGTCTTTCACCGCCTCCGCCCGCCGTTTTGAAAGCGCCAGGTTGTACTTCGGTGACCCTTTGGAATCGGCGTGTCCTTCGATGATCACCTCGTCGAAGCACTGCGCGATCATCTGGGTCGCCACCTGGTCGAGCTCTGCCGCAGACTGGATCTCGGCTTTGTCGAAATCAAAAAGCAGCGCGTCGGGGTCGGGACCGGCGGGAATGACCCCTAAGCCTCCCGTCGCGACCCCCGTTCCGGGCTGGCCGAGCGTCAGGTTGGCCCACAGCATCTGATGATCGGAGCAATCATCGAAGGGGTCGATATCACCGGCCCCACACTGGTCTTCGGTGTTCTCGACCTTTGCGGTCATCCGTTGGTCGAAGTGCGCGTCGTCGGCGAAGACGTAGTCGATCTTTTCACTTCCGGTGGCATTGGTGCCTTCACCGGCGCGCTTCGGCTCTCGACACTCGGGCTGATCCCCACACATGTCGGCTTCGTAGAACCTCCCTTTGCCCCCTTTGATCGACGTGCTGTAGACCGAATCCATCACGGCGTCGCCCGGTGCGGCGTTGAAGTCGCCAGCCAGGATCACGGGACCGGAATCGGCGCACCCCGAGAGCGCCTGGCCGACAAGCTCTATCGTCTTCGGATTCTTCTTCTTCTCTTCCGGCTTGTCCGGCGCCGGCAGATGCACCACGCACACGTGCACCTGAGGTCCACCCTGGCGATCCCACAGTACACACTCTGCGGGCACGCCATTCGGATTTTCGGGCGTCTCGCCATTCGGCGCGGGGATCTGCACGGCCGGGCCAAGAGTCAGGATACCCATGCCTATCTGCTTGGTGGGTCCAGGAACCGCCGGAACCGCCGCGTTATCAGGACGGTCCGGGCAGTTGGGATGCGTTTTATCTGTTTTTTTGTCTTCCTCTTTGTCCGGGAAGAACGTCACGGTCATGGGATAGGAGCTGGCCAGCTTTTGCCGGAGATAGGTGAGCTGGTTCCCACAGACCTCGTTGAGGGTCACGACCTGCGGTCGCTCGGCGACGAGGCGGTCCGCCAGCACATCCAGGAACCGCAACTTGTCCGCATCAACGCTCGAAGCCGTAGGCTCCGGCTTCCCGTCCACTGTCTCCGTGTTGCGTATTATACCCCTGGTGTTGTATTGCAGGACCTTGATCGCCGACTGCTCGGCCGGCGGGGCGCTCACAACCGACGCCGAGGCCATCATGGCGCTGATCAAAGACAGTGCTCCGAGCTTCCGTCTCTTCATTGATTTCTCCTCCGGTACGATGCTCCTACTCCACATACCCCGCTTGATTAAAAGTAATAATCGGTTCATTGCCTTCTCCATCAATCATGTTAATAGGATCAAAGTGAGATGCTCCCCGAACCCTCGGCGATGCCTTTCGGCCTTCATTGAGGGATGGAATTGCAACCCCGTCGCTATGCCTATCGGAAACTCCATGCCAAACTCCGAATTTTCCTATATATTCCTGAGAATCAATGTGCTAGGAGATGCAACGTGGATCCAGGCGAGGATTAACCTGTGACATAAGTTGACAGGATGAGGAGCAGGATCCAGGAGGATGGCTTGAGCATCGGGCGGAGTAGCAAGACGCCGCGCGCTCACGGGGAAGTGCAGCGGATGTCGCACCCCTCGCTATGCACCTTTCTAACCTTCCCCGTATCGAGCGGACGATCTTGCTTCAACCGGTTGAGCCGTTTGTTCAAGGCGTGCCGTGGCCGTCGTCTCGTTTGCTCTCCAGATGGATGTTGCGGACGCAACCAACGTCGCAGGGTGCGCCAAAAGGGCGTAGTGTAAACGCGGCCGCAGCTACTCCGAGCTCTCAGTGCAATCCGGTTGGTTGCGGGCAAGGCGCTTGTTGAGCGCCTGTCGTGAGATACCGAGTAGCCCGGCGGCGACGCCTTGATTGCCGTGGGCGCGGCGCAGTGCGTCGGCGATCAACGCCTGCTCGGCTCCTTTGAGCGTCGGTAGCCGATCGGGGAACAACGCGGCCAGCGACGAAGATGGAATCGACTCGTCGACCTCTGGGAGGTGAGGATTGCCGCTGATCGCGTCCCGAAAGCTCTGCAGCGACAGCATCGCGCCGCGGTGCACGGTCACGGCGTCGAAAATCAATCCTTCTAACTCGCGCACATTTCCAGGAAAACGATACGTCCTGAGCAATTGATAGAGCGCGAGCGGCACCTTCGGCTCAGCCTTGCCTAACGTGCGGGCAGCTTTTTCGACGAAATTGACCAGTACCGGAAGATCGCCGACACGGCTGCGCAGTGGCGGAAGATGTACATGGTGCGTACGCAGCCGGTAATACAAGTCCTTGCGAAAATTTCCCGTGCTCACTTTCTGGAGCACGTCCACATTGGTCGCGACCACGATTCGCGTGCGGCTCTGGCGCGGTCGATCCGCGCCGAGCGGATAAAATTCGCCATTCTGCAGAAGGCGCAGCAATTTGACTTGTGAGGCGACCGTCAGATCGCCGATCTCATCAAGGAACAGGGTGCCTTCGGCCGCCATTGCGATCATGCCGTCACGCGGTTTGTCAGCCCCGGTAAACGAACCTTTGGTATGGCCAAACAATGTATCTGAAAACATGTTGTCATCGAGACCTGCGACGTTCACGGCGACCAACTCGCCTCGCCTGCCGGATGAACGATGAAGCGCGCGCGCAACAAGCTCTTTCCCAGTTCCCGTTTCCCCGGTAATCAATACCGGCTCAGGAGAGAGCGCGATCGCCTCGATATATCGGAAGATCGCGGACATCGCCTTGCTCTGCGTGATGATTTGGGCGAAGGCCTCGCGCCGGTGCGGAGTGTCCTTGAGCAGATGCTCTTTAAGAGACAGCACTTCGGCGTGCAAGGCTCGGGTTTGCATCGCGCGCTTAATGGACGAGGTGAGCCGGTTCTGTTCGACGGGCTTTACCAGGTAATCGACCGCACCGCTTCGCATGCACTGGACCGCGGTATCCAGATCGTTCGTTGCCGTCATGACGATCACCGGAATGTCCGGATAATCGGAAGCAACCTGCGCGAGCAGCGTGCTGCCGGAGATGTAAGGCATCGTGAGATCGAGCACCAGTACGCCTACATCCTGTTCCGCGAGTAACGGAAGCACGGCGCGGCTGTCCTCGAGCGTCACCACGTTTGCGATTCCGGATGAGCGCAGTGTGATGCTCACGCTATGCAGCAACTGCGACTCGTCGTCCACCAGCAGAACCGGAAGGTCGGAAACGGGCAACATCGTTCAAGCCCTTTCGCATTCAGCACGCTCCGCTGGCGTGTCCTTATCCCGAACCGGAAATTTGACTGTCGCGCGCGTGCCTTTGCCGATCTCGGATGTGAAGCCAAGCTGGCCTCCGTTCGTTCGAACCAGCGAAGAAGTGATCGCGAGCCCCAGTCCGGTTCCTCCGCTGTCTTGTCTCGTGGTAAAGAACGGATCGCATAACTGCGCAAAATGCTCCGGCGGTATTCCAACGCCTTCGTCCCAAACCTCTAGGATCACCTGACCGTCCGCCTGATCGAACAAGGTCGTGACGATGACCTTACGTTCTTGGTCCGGTAATGCCTCCAGCGCATTCGTAACCAGATTAACCACAATCTGCTCCACTTGCTGGTCGTCTCCGGATATAAAAGGTACGTTCGGCGCGAGATCGACGTGCAGGTGATGCGTTCGGCTTTTTATCTGATGTGAAAACAAGCGCAGCGCTCGTTGAACGGCTTCGTTCAAATCGAACAGGGCTTGCGCGCCCTTCGGGCGTGGCCGCGCGAAGTCTCTCAAGTCATTCACAATCCGTTCAATCCGCAGCGCACCTTGGTGAATGCCGCGTGCGAGGATAGGAATATTCTCGCGCATTTCGCGGTACGGTAAACCGCCGAGCGTCAAGCCGTCGCTCTCCCGCTGATATGCGTCCAGGATCTCCCCCACGTCCTCCCACGCGTCCGCCAGAACCTTGGCGTTCATTTGGACGAGCTGGTTCGGATTATTAATTTCATGCGCGACGCTGGAAACCAAGGTGCCGAGCGCGGTCATCTTGTTTGCCTGAATAAGTTGCAACTGCTGCCACCGGGTCGTTTCTTCTAGCCGCTTACGCGCCGTGAGATCGCGAAGGGTGGCGGTCACGTATCGATCCTGCGCGGTGGACCACGTAGAGATGGAGATCTCGAGCGGGAATTCAACTCCGCTCTTGCGCAATCCCGCCAATTCAGCCGTCGCGCCGCCAAGACGGAAACAGCCGGTGCGAGCCCACTCGGCAAATCCCCGGAGATGTGCTGCGTGATAGCGTGGCGGTATCAGAAGCGTGAGAGGAGCGCCCAATACCTCGTGTTTCTTATAGCCGAAGATCGCCTCGGCGCTCGGGTTCCAAGAAACGATTGTCCCGGAGCTGTTGGCCGAAACGATGGCGTCGTTGGCTGATTGGGTGATCGCGCGAAAGCGCTCTTCGCTGGCCTGCAGCTCGGCCAGCGTCTGGTGACGCCTGCTCATTTCATGCTGCAGCTCGACATTGGCAAGCCGTAGCTCCCGCGCGCTCGCACGCAATCGAGCAAACAGACGAATCAGGTAGGCGAGTAGGGTAAGCGCAACGAGGTAGAGCAGGAAACGGGAAACCTGGGCGCGCGCTTCGGCACGATCCGAATACCGCAGCACCGCTTCCTGAAGCCCATCGGCGTGAATGGCGGTCGGGGTGGCGATCATCTGGCGCAACAGCGTATCCAGTTCCGGCAGTACATCCACGATGAGCCGCCCATGCGTCACGACTGTCTGAACGCCCGGCGCTAATGCGGGCGTGCGAGATAAGCGCTCGAGCATGAGTTGTGTTTCGTTACCGACATCGGGTTCAGGCGCTTGCAGGAAGCGCAGCATCGCATGCGACAAAGCCGCGACCTCCTCGGCTATAGGTTTCGCCGCGCCGAGGTCTTGCCCCGAATAAAAGAAATAGGCAAGAGAGTTTCGCAGGAGGGCGTTGTCTGATTTGAAGTATTCGATCAGCGTGAGCTTGTGTTGTAGCGTATCGGTTAACACCTTTATGTGCCCCCCGAGCGTTTCTGCGGCGTCGCCCGTTACCTTCGCGCTCTCCGCTCGCAGGTTGTTCAGAGAGCGGGAAAGTCGCTGTTCGGTGTGAGCCAGCGAATCATAGTTGGGCAGCAACCCCGCACGAGCGAGTAAAACCTCGCGCGTGAGTTCCGCATCGTGAAGTTGCAGGCTCTGTAACAAATCGTGCATGCGCGCCCTCAAGGCCAGATCGGGGCTCCTGCTTAAAAAAACAAGCAGGTGAGGAGCGTGAGCAGCGAGCCAACGATCGTGAAAAGCCTCCACCCGAAGCCCCCGCGAAGCCTGCCGCGGAGTGCTGAAATCCGGGGTACGTTTGCACTTCGCAAGGTGGAGGCGTGCTCATGCCTCATTGTTCCGCCTCCTTCGATGGCCGCGCCAGCGACTGACCTTCGTATTCACCGGTTAATGTCTGCAGGAACTCAGCAATCAGGCTTACCTCGTCACCCCTAAGCTTACTTCCTAGTTGAACTCTGGCCATCTTATCCACAGCGTCTTCGAGGGTGCGCGCCCGCCCATCATGGAAGTACGGCGCTGTTACGCCCACATTGCGCAGACTCGGCACGCGAAATACCTCGCGATCTCGCGCGACCCGGGTGACAAGATAACGTCCGAGGTCATGGGACTTCTCAGAAAGGGCCAAGTTGTTTTTGTCTTCAAAGATGCCGAATTTCTGAAACATGTTGCCGCCGATGTTGGGTCCCTGATGGCAGGCGACACACCCGTAAGATTTGAACAATTTGTAGCCGCGCTGCTCCCGCGCGTTTAACGCGTTTTGATCACCGCGAAGATAGCGGTCAAAGCGCGAATTTGGGGTCAACAGGTTTCGCTCGAACTCCGCAAGCGCATTCAGCACGCTCTCTCGCGTGAGCCCCTCTTCGTAGGCAGCGCCGAACTGGTTCACGTAATCGCCGTCCGCGCGCAGCTTCGCCAGAAGCTCGGGCCATGTGGTATTCATCAAATTGAGCAGCACGATTTCTGCATGCGCCTCCAAGGTCTTTGCCACACGGTCCCAATTGAAAGAGGAATTGAATGCAACGTTGAAAACGGTTGGGGTGTTGCGCGAATGAAGTGTACCAGCGGAGGTGATCGCACGCGACCGACCATCCATCCCGGCTCGGTCGAGCGGATGGCAGGACGCACAGGACACGTTGTTCTCGCGCGAGAGGCGGACATCGTTGAACAATCGTTCTCCGAGCGAGACACGGCGCGGATCGCGATCCGCGTTATCTGAAATCGGTGAAATAGGCTCTTTCGGGTCCGTAGCAGTGAGGTCTGACTGGTCGAGAGTTTCGCTCGCTTGCGCCACGTTTCCTGTTATCAAAAACGCCCATACAATACTTAACGTGATGAGACGCCAAAGTTCGAGCGCAAAACGATAGTTTATCCGTATCAGCATTGCGTGTTAGCTCTAGAAACCATTTCGCGCGGGCGCGCCACCGCCCAGCTGGATCAGACCGTAATAAGATTGTGAGACAGCGGAATTCCTTTCTTGCTCCGGCGCCGATGAGCTGTGCGTAGAGATTTCTCCGCCGAAGCCGATGCAGCGTTAGCTGATGTAGAGATTTGGCGGGTTTGCAAGCACCGGGGTGGTTGACCAAGAAATTAATTTTCTTGAACAACCACCCCGCCTCGCTTGGCTCGGCACCCTTCCTTGTCCCAGGAGGGGACTTTGCCGCTTCAACATCAACACGCTCTCGTTGCATTGTAGATCGGTCTTCTGGCGCTTGCGTGTTCACGAATCACTTGAGAAGCTGGTCCTCGTGGCGTCTACCGCACCACGGAGGGCGTGCCGTTATTCCATGAGGTGCGCGCCCCGACCGCGGAGCAGCGTCCTACTCATCAAGAGCTACACTTGCCGTAGCGGACGCTGTTCTACATGGATGGCCAACAGTCAATATGGAGAAATATCGAGTCGCAATTCCTGTCACCGAAAACTGGATTTTGTACCTTCTCGGCGCGCTACGGCCGGAACTGAGAGCCTACATTTTTTGGGATGCGCGTAAGGCGCTTGAACGAGGAATAGGCATGTGCGGTCACGTGTCAGCCACACTTGTTCGATTCCTAAGAGAGAAAAACATAGATGCAAAGATTGTTGGTCTGAACGGGCATGTCGTCGTTCAAGCTGAAGTTGAGGCAGATAAATTCAACATACTTGATGCAGACGTTGGCGTTGTAATACCGCAAAGCCTTAAGCAAGTAGAGCAAGACACGTCACTAGCGAGACAGCTATACGAAGAAGCATTTCTTAGAACCGGAATCCCAACAAATACTCAGGGATGGAATGTTGACCTTGTGATAGGTTACTACGCGAGTGCATCAGACAATTCCATCGACCACTCCGGCCGTCTTGGATATTTACTCCGGTCTTGCTTCTCCGCCAGAATGGTATGCAGAGAGAGAGGAACTGGCATATAAGCTAAAATGGCCAGTCCCCCTGCTCTTGATCGTATTCGGTCTGTTATTGACAGGGGTTATGCATATTGCCCGCCGGTTGCGGATGACCCAGCAGAATTAGCCGGAAGGTAGTTTGCCCCGCCCGCGCTCGTCTCAATAATCGCATTTGTATTGACGATGTAACGCGGTCCCGTTGCCGAACCAGAAAACGTATCGCTTCCAACGAACGTCACGCCACAGCGCACAGCGAAAGCAAACGGATTGAATGCCGGCGTTCCAGTGATTGTAACCGTCCTGCTTCTAACTTCAAGATATGCGCTGTCGCTCACGACCCAATGCGAAGAGGCGGCACCCGAAATCGTATAGTTGCCTATCGCCTTAACCGAGGCACCGAGACCTGAAAAAATGTGATATGTGGCCACTGCGCCGAAGTCCACAGACGAAATCTCAATCTTTGATCCATTGACTGCTCTTACTCCAAATCCGGATGTCGTTGTCGTAAACTTCATTCCGGTAAACACGTATTTTCCAATTACGGAGTCGGCAAATACGGCGTCCGCTGATGTCGTTAAAATGACAACTTTGGCAGGCGTTCCAGTATTTCCTTGGATCGTGACCGGGCCAACCCCGACGTAGGATTTTGGAACTACCGGCGTGGTGTACGTTCCATCGGCGACTTGAATAGTGACTGAGAACGAAGCAAGATCAATGGAAGCAACCGTATCTATGGCCTTCTGGATAGTGAGGAATGCGCCACCGGATGTGTTGGTGTCGCCCGGATTTAGATCAGAGCCGTTAGTGCGGACATAGTATGTCCGGTTTGCTGTAAGCTTTTCACGCTGGCCTAGAGATTGGCCGTTTGCGCGTAAATAATTAAAGATAACAACATTGCCTGACGAGTCCGAAAGTGTGTGCCACTGGTCGCCAGTTTTTACGTTGATGTCCGCGCCGGTTGGGCAAACAAGAGTCGTGCCGTTGTGTTGGATTTTAAAATCGGAAGCAGCACGACAGTACCGTTCGCGATTTGGTTTAGTACCAAAACTCGAAACATCCGGCCGAGATGTAATTCGTATCCTTCGGCTATTTATAGCGCCAATATCACACGTCGACGCAGCAGCTATATCCGTTTCTGGTTCAATGGAACCAGCATCCCCAAATGGAAGGGAACGGAACCCCGAAACTCCATCACTGAAAATTATGCGTCCGCCACCTCCGACAATGGTTTGTGAGTTCGGGGTCAGAGTAAAGATTTTTGCTTATCCCAGGCTTTCTTTCCCCCGCAGTCCCGGTTTTCGTTTCGCGATGCATACTGCGAGAGCGGAAGAGACGATTGCCGGTTTGTTCCAGGTTGGCCTTGAGTCGGCCAAAACCGGTGGCGCAGCCCGATGCGGAGGCCCAACTGGTCGATTCAATTTGCATTCATCCGTTGTCCGTCAGACAATTAGTAAAGGGACAACGGTAAATAGAGCTTTGACGATGGACGAACAGAAATTGCTGCAGCGGATAACCATAAATCCGCACATCTTCGGTGGCAAACCCCTAATTCGCGGCCATCGTTTGGCGGTGGAGCACATTCTCGGTATGCTAGCTGCCGGAGACAGTCCTGATACTGTCCTCGAAGGCTATCCGTGGCTTGAAAGCGCCGACATACAGGCGTGTCTCGTTTATGCGCCGTTTAGTTGGCCATGAGCGCGTGGAGCCGCTAATCATTGACTCCGCTGCATGAAAATCCTCCTGGACACTTGTGTCTGGGGTGGAGCAGCAAAGACTTTGATCGATGCCGGGCATGATGTTGTTTGGCGGGAGCTGGGATTCCGACCCAGGGGATATGGAAGTCCTGTCAGTGACACTTGATAAGGATTTCGGGGAACTCGCAGTAGTATTGCGAACACCGCATTCGGGCATTTTGCGGTTAGTCAATTTTTCTTCACGCCAGCAAGCCATCGTGTGCGCACAGATCCTCCGGTCCCATGGGCAAGAGCTTGGCGAGGTGCGATCATAACGGCTGAACCCGGGCGGTTGCGCATTCGTCCGACTGACGCGGAACCTGATCTTAAATAAACTATCGGTTTCTCTGGACACAAAGCACGCTCACCTGCTAGTTACTCCTAAGAGAGCACGGGTTGGCCGCGGTTAGCGAGTGACGTCGTCGGAGAAGCAACTGGGGGGCACGGAGAGTGGGGATTGTGAGAAGTATTTCGACGCTGGCCCCTTTAGTACAACGAGCTTGCCGCGCCGGACGCGCACCGATGAACGACGCATTTCGGACGTAAGGGCGCGCATCGCTAGCGGCCTGGTTTGAGCTCTCTACCTCCGGTGGACTGTTGCCTGGGGACCAACCCCAGCCAAGCGGAAAGTTGGCAACCGTCGCGCTCATTGCATCCTAAGGGAATTCTAGAGGAAAATGCGGCAGGACGCCGTTACTCGAAGGGCGTGAATTTCACCAGGAACGAAACAAAGGGGACTCTTCATGGTTTTAGCTGTTGGTGTTGGCTTTGCCTTGGTATGTGCCGTGTTTGCGATCGTCTACGGGGCGCGCTCGGTGCGATGGGTGCTCGACCAGCCCGAGGGCAGCGAGCGCATGCGGGAGATCGCGGCCGCGATCCAGCAGGGCGCCTCGGCCTATCTTAACCGCCAATACACGACGATAGGCGCCGTAGGGGCAGCGCTCTTTTTCCTCATCGGGTTTGGGCTGGATTGGAAGACTGCCTTCGGTTTCCTGATCGGGGCGCTGTTCTCGGGCGCCACGGGCTACATCGGCATGAACATTTCCGTGCGTGCTAATGTACGCACCGCCGAGGCGGCCAAGAGCGGTCTCAATGCCGCGCTCACCTTGGCGTTTCGGGGCGGTGCGATCACGGGTCTGCTGGTGGTCGGTCTTGGTCTCTTGGGTGTGGCCGGTTATTATGCAATTTTGGCCGCCATGACTCCCGCGGGGGAAGCGGTGGATCTCGCGCCGCTGATCGGCTTAGCATTTGGAGGTTCGCTGATCTCGATTTTTGCCCGCCTCGGCGGTGGGATCTTTACCAAAGGGGCTGATGTCGGCGCCGATCTCGTCGGTAAGGTTGAGGCGGGGATCCCGGAAGATGACCCACGCAAC
>JBOHHR010000272.1:0-3197 GCA_050725475.1 Gammaproteobacteria bacterium
GTCATAGGCCGAGAGACTGGTGGAGGGTGCCGTTGAGCCGGCGGCGATGGCCCAATAACCTGCGGGTGCGTTGTGCACCGAATTATGGAATAGGTTGGGCGACACCGGTTTCCCCGGCAGGGTCAGCGCGCTGCAGATACGGTCCAGGCTCTCGGTGTCGCCTCCGGAGCACGCGAACACAGAGCAGATCTCCCCGGGGGTCGATATAGGCGCCGATGCCATGGCCTCTTGAGCCACCCGAAGCGCCAGACGAACCGTGTAGGTCGCGCGGCGCCGCTCGTTGGGAGGCAGCAAGCCGGGGTCAAACACGGGCATTTCGTCCGGTTTATAAGGCGCCTCACCCCGCAGTATGGCTCGGCCCAGTTGCCAATCGTGCAAGCCGGGAGCAAACAGCCCGGTACTACAGATCGTGACCTCCATCAATTTCCGCGTCCGAAAATCAAGCTGCAGTTGTTTCCCCCAAAACCGAAGGAATTGCTAAGCGCTCGCTTTACCCTGCATTCACGGCCTTCGATGATAAGCGGCGTGGACAGCGTGCCGTCGGGGGTGTCTGTGTTCAACGTGCCCGGAACGAAGCCATGCTCGATGGCAAGACAACTGAACAGCGCCTCGGTGATGCCGGCGGCGCCCAGGCAGTGCCCGGTCCAACCCTTAGTCGCACTACAGATCGTATTTGGGCCGAACACAGAGGCTAGCGCCCGATCCTCTGAGATGTCGTTGGCCCGTGTCGCTGTGCCATGGAGGTTGACATAATCAATATCCGCTGGGCTGAGGCGGGCAGCAGCGAGCGCGCGTTCGATGGCGAGTCTCGCACCCACACCCTGCGGGTGAGGCGAGGACATATGGTAGGCATCGCCGCTCTCGCCGTACCCCAGGAGGACTATTCCCCGACTACAGGCATCACGGCCTTCCAGCAATGCGAAACCGGCCGCCTCGCCGATCGAGATCCCATTGCGCCGCGCGTCCCAAGGGCGGCATGGTTGCCGAGACACCAGCTCCAAGGAATTAAAGCCGTGCAAGGTCGTCAAGCACAAGGAATCGACACCGCCGACCACGGCGGCGTCGCAGAGCCCGGCCACGATGTGGCGGTGGGCGACTGCGAATACTTTAGCGCTGGATGAACAGGCCGTCGCCACTGCGAGCGCGGGTCCCTTAAGACCGAGAAGACGGCGGGTAAAGTCAGCCACCGAGAAGGTGTTATGGGTGTATCGGTAACGGTACGATTCGGGTAAGGCGCCGCTATGGCGCTGGCTATAGGCTTTTTCCGTCTCTCCTATCCCAGATGTGCTGGTGCCGATAAACACCCCAACGCGGTGAGCGCCTTGGCGTGTGCGGGTCTCGCCGACCCGCTGCGAGAATTCATCCTGGCTCAGGCTCATGTAGGCCAGGCGGTTATTGCGGCAATCGAAAAGAGCCAGGTGCTCCGGCAACGCGACCCGTTCTATTCCTTCAACGCGGCCGATCCAGGTATCCAGTCGCGCGTCGTCGAAATCGCACCGGCGCAACCCGCCACGCCCCTCGCGCAAGGCGCAGAGCGAGGCTTGAATCCCGGCGCCTAGGGCGTTTACCAGCGTAAAGGCGGTCACCCGGAGCGGGGTCATGAGCGAGACAAGCACGGAGTTATCGGCGCGGGGCTGCCGCGGTATCGAAGCCTGGTGGCGGCCCTGAGAGCTTGTGAAAAAAATCTGCTGCGCTCGGGATCTCGCGTTCCGGCGGTGCTCGGAATCCTCATGTATTTCAATATACACTCCGGTTGCTCATCCCATCCTTGAGGCTCGCCCCTGCGGGGCTTGCGCTCCGTTTCGCTCCCGGCGAAACGGTCCTGCGCTCCGGCGGAACGCGACCTCCCTGCGCTCGCGACGATTTTTTCACAAGCGCTGCGGAGCGCAAACGCGACCCCCGCAACGAACCGCAGGAGTTCAGCGAGACGAGTACGACGCATCCCAGTAATCGTAAAAATTGAACCAGTTATAGGGGGCCATCTTGGCGTAGTGCTCTAGGCGCCGGGCATACTGCTGGGTCAGTCGTCGAACCTGCTCGGAACGCTTTTTTGGATCTGCCGTTAGCTCTTTCGACAGCCATTCGAAATACACTTCGTAACGGCGCCCGCCCAAATACAATCCAAACGCTAACATCACCGGGGCTCCCAAGGCGCAGGCCATCAACATCGGGCCCGCCGGAAAGCTCGCCTCTGCACCCAGAAACTGGCAGCGGACAGTCTTGTCGTCAGACACCACCCGATCACCCAACGCCCCGATTACGGCTCCACGGTGTAAGCATTCGCGAACCTTGAGCAAGGTCTGAGGAGTTCCGATAGGGATGATGGAGTCGGCCAACTCGGGGTTTAATTCATCCAATACCCGGGTGATGGCCGCGTTGTGCGTCTTGTTCATCAACACCTTCAGCGGGACTTGACCCAGCTTAGTCCCCAAAGCACGCAATACCTCGAAGCTGCCCAAGTGCGCACCCAGCAGGATACACCCGCGCCCCGCAGGCACCTGCGCGAGCAAGCCTTCGCCGTCATGGACCCGAACATCGAAGCGATCGAGCCAGCCGGACAGGAAATACACCCGGTCGAGAATGGTGGCGGCGAAACAGTGGAAATGCTTGAACACATCCTTATAGCCCGGCTCGCGGCCCAGGACCCGGCGCAGGTAGCCCCGCGAGCCGCGCCTCGCTGCAGGGGCCGTCAGCAGATAATAAAACGTGATCGGATAGAGCAGGAGACGACCTACCGGTCGCCCCATGCGCAATGCGATCCAGCGGATCAACGTGAGCACGGCGGGCGTGCTGCGCTCCCCCATTTGGCGCCATTGACCGCTCATACAGCCGTCGGGTCCCGACCCGCCCCCACGTCCAGCTCACCGCGGGCAATGACCTGTTCGGCGCAGCGGCATTCGAATCGCACCCGTCCTCGCGACGCGGCGTCCCGATAAACGGAAAACGGTTGATCGGGCTTAAGCGGCGCCAGGAATTTGACCGCTGGGAATGTAATGACATGCTTTTGGTCCGATCCACCGTCCAGCGCCTCCAACACGCATTCCAGCAGGACGACGGCAGGCACGATCGCCCGCTCGGGGAAATGGTCGGCCAGGCACGGGTGCCTGCTTTCGATGACCTGCCTGCCCGCAAGCTTCATCGGCGGTATTCCGTGGATTTGAGCAGCGCCAGTAGCGCCTCGCGGGCCAGCTTGCCCG
>JBOHHR010000273.1:0-3714 GCA_050725475.1 Gammaproteobacteria bacterium
AGGAGGCAGGGCGAACATTCATTCACGCCGTCCTGCTTGGGGATGACTGCGACGGCGATGCGGTCATCGCCGAGGCCAACCGCCACCTGGCACCCCACCAGAGGATCATGCGCTGGTCCCTGTGGCCAGTCGGGTTGAGGTAGCATGACGGGGTGCGATTATCGCAATCAGCCCACTACCCGTTTCAACCACCGTTGCTGGGCTCTCTTGGCGCCGATCGAGTTTTTGTACACTACGGGAGAAACGCGCTCTGGTGCCTGCGCCCGCGGCTTATAAACCAGTTTTCGGGCGTGGTAGAATCCGTTCACCTTGGATGGAAAGCCGCGAGTGCATAGCAAAGTGGCGTTGCCATTACATAAGGTACGCGAATAAGGTACACAAAGATAAAAATGCTACTCCCGTTGAGTGGCTTTGTGGAGGCTGAATCCGATGAGAACCGATGTCTGTATCGTGGGGGCTGGCTGGTCCGGCCTGGTCGCATTGAAATACATGCTGCAAAACGGCCTTAGCGCCGTGGTGCTCGAAGCGAACGATAAGATCGGGGGAGTCTGGTACTACCGGGAAGAAGAGACAAACAAAGGAGGGGTGATGAAGTCCACACGCACCACCTCATCCAAGACCGTCACCGAGATGTCCGACTTTCCCATGCCCGAGAGCTACTCCCACTTCCCGCGCCACGATGAGATCCTGGACTACCTCCACAATTACTGTGAGCACTTTAAGCTACGAGAGCATGTGCGGCTGAACGCCAAGGTCGAGTCTGTTGAAAAAGAAAACGACGAATGGATGGTGCAGGACGGAAGTGGTAAGCGCTATGTCTCCAAATATCTCATCGTCTGCTCCGGAGTGCATCAGTTTCCCAACAAGCTGTACGAATCCGACCCGAAGTTTTCCGGTTTTGCCGGGGACTATATCCACAGCGCGGCGTACAAGAAGCTCACTAGCGACTACGAGGACAAGACCGTTCTGGTCTACGGGGGCGGAGAGACGGCGAGTGACATAGCCGTCGAAGTCAGCCATGCGGCGAAGATGGTTTACTTGAGCATTCCGCACGGGCAGTGGTTCGTAAACCGCTACATGCCCTTAGGCCCCATGAACGAGCCGTTTCCCTTGGATTACTATTCCTCTCGGCTGCGGCGGTTTTTCGATCCCACCACCCGGCCGCGTTTTGGCGAGTACGTGGTCAATGCGGTCGGTGGTTTCTGCGGTCACGGGATCGAAGAGTGGCGCAGTGCGGCCCCCTATTGGGGGCAGTTTTTTAATAAAAACGCAGATGTATTGCGGCTGATCGCCTTGGGCAGCGTGTCGCCTAAGCCCGATGTCCAATCCTGTGCAGGCAATAGCGTTAGCTTCGTCAACGGCACAGAGGAGCGGATCGACCGCATCATATTCTGCACCGGCTACCAGACCGTCTTCCCGTTCTTCACGTCAGCGCGCTACTCGAAATCGGTCAACGAGCATTTCAAGTTTCTTTTCGATGTGGATGAGCCCACTCTAGCCTTCATCGGCTTTGCGAGG
The DNA here is from genome assembly GCA_050725475.1 of Gammaproteobacteria bacterium. GTDB lineage: Bacteria > Pseudomonadota > Gammaproteobacteria > JBOHHR01 > JBOHHR01 > JBOHHR01. The sequence continues at coordinate 1,519 of JBOHHR010000273.1, forward strand.
CCGGTCGTTGGCTCCATACCGGGCATTGTGGAGATGCAGAGCCTTTATGCAGGCAAGGTGTTTTCCAAAAAAGTGCCATTTGCCAGCCGCCAAGAAATGCGAGCCACGATAGAGAAGGATAGGCTGCGACAGCATGACACTTACGCCCACACCTCGGAGCGCATCACCGGGCTAGTCAATTTCTTCATCTATAACGATGAGATAGCGCGATTGGCAGGAGTCTATCCCGACTACACGAAGCTTTCCCTCAAAAGCCCTAGAAAATGGTGGAAAGCAGTGGCGGCCCCATATAACAACTGCCAGTTCTTGCTTAACGAAGAGCAGCGTCACGAGGAGATCTTTCGCAGATACGAAACATACACCCACCCTAAGCTGACGCGGTGGTCGGATTACGTTTTGATCCTCATGGTCAACGTGTTCCCGTGGCTGTTTCTCGGCAACAAAAAAGAAGGCGGCTACCGGGTATTTCTCAATCTTGCCAGGTTACCGCTGTGGATCCTCTTTGCGCCGGTGTTGCTATACCGCCTGTTTAAAGCCCCCGATCGATGACCGCCTCCGATTGCGCTAGCGAGGGATCAGAACAGCGCTATGGTGAGATCATCGACCGTGTGTTCGACATCATCTCCTCCAAACTACCGGCCCAGGAGGCAGCCAAACACATCGATGCCGACGTCGTTCTCGAAATGGATAGGCTTCGCGCTCGGGGCTTTGAATACTGGTGTCTTTGGGTCGAATATCTAAGACGCTTCGGAAAGCTCCCCGATTTAAGGTTTGTTCGAAAGCAGACGACGATTAGGGGCGATAGCGTAGAAGTCAGGGGGATCGCCTGCGGAACACGGGGCAAGAGAAATGTTGAAGAACCGATTTTCGTCCGGTTCGTATTCGCTGGCGATAAGATCTCAGAGATCTATACCACGCGGTTTAATTACACCGCTGCCTTTGGCCCTAAGATAAAGCATCGGCTTATATTTCAAGCCTTGCTGTTGCACATGCTCGCCTGGGCGAAATGCAGGCGCCTCCAGGCGAATTGGTGCTTCTAGGTCGCGGCGAGCCCCGCGCCTCAATGGTGAAATGACAAAATCACCTACCCTTTCGCTCGCCTACCTGTTTTCTTGATCGAGCTAGCAGCCGGCATGCTGATCGCTGCCTCGCGAATGGCAAGGGGAATGCGGCGAAGCACGCCTGAAGGTCCTCGCAACGCAAGTCCTCGAATTCACACCTGAGTTTATGCAGGAGCGAGAGTCCGTAGAGTTCTTGCAATGGGCCGGATTACCGTCGCTGTCTGGATTCAATCACTTATTGTTATTTCATCCCCTTCCACTGTGACCTTATATACCGGTTCATCCCTTTTCATAAACAAGGTGAGCTTACCGAAGGTGGAGTACTTCCCTACCCAGGCCACGACCTTACCGTTCGTGATGTCAAACTTTGAGCCGTGGCACGGGCAGGTAACTATGGTGGCCTGTAAGCGCTCTCTCAGCGAGGGCATTCCCAAATGGGCACATCTATCCCCGATAGCGTAGAATCCGTTGCCCACCCTGGCGACCAACACTCCCTTTCCCTCTATCTCCGCCCGCTTCGGCCGACCCTTAAGGAGTTCGGGTATTTTCAACGTCGCCTTTGCCATCGCTACCCCCAGCGCGCTGGCCCCGTGCTTCTGACTCGTCACAAACCACATGGCGAGAAACCAAGCTCGCAATGGCTTACGTGTTCCAGCAAATAAGCTTCCCGCAGTGATTGAAATCTCGCCTCGACACCCCCTGCACCGTAAGCAGCTACGTGCCGTAACCCATGGTTCATCTCGCGAATCACAGTGTGGGCATCGAAAACCCTTGGGCCATCGAAGTCGCACAAGATACTCCCGACATCCAGCCTCGGTCGCTGGGGGGCGATGTTTCTAAATCAAGAACACATCAAATTCCGTAACCTGAAAACCTTTCTAACCGGGCATGCATCGACCTTGAAAGAACACGCCCAAGCGATGGCCAAGACGTTTGAGCGACCCTATATCTATTTATCCTCCTCGGGCACCAGAAAGGAAGAACAAGCGCACGCCATTGCCGAGCGGGACGACATTAAAGAAGGCTTGGTTTGCATTTTCTCCCAAGTGGAACCGTGTAGAACGTTTTCGTTTCGGTTTGAAAAGGGGCGGCCCCATGTGAACTCGGCGAGGCGCAAATGCTTGCACATCTATTA
>JBOHHR010000274.1:0-3064 GCA_050725475.1 Gammaproteobacteria bacterium
GGCCAGAAAGAAAGCTGAAGATTTGAATGATGTGGTCATGAAAGTTCTGCGTAGTCGGCGCTAGTCCCGCTACCGATGCCGCCTATGACGCGCCCGAGATTTTGCCGAATCATCTGCAAAAGCTGCGCATGGAGAGATCGAGACCGAGCATCCTGGTTACTTAGGCGCTCAAGAACACCTACTATGTAGGCTACTTGAAGGGCGTGGGCCGGATTTATCAACAGACCTTCATCAGGCGTTGGTTTCCTTGATGGGCCCAAGGGTTACAAGGTGCTGCGGCCCTGCTTTCTACGGCAGTGCAGCTCTGACTCTCGGGACAGGGCGGGCACCGCCGGTGTTACCTCTCATATGTAATATCTAAATGGAAGCGGGGGATGATCTTTATCTGGCGTTGCGGTCAACATGTCGGCAACAGCCCTTTATCTTTACGAGATTGTGGCTGATGACTGGAAAATCCGGGAGGAGGCCCACGCCCTCTGCTTGCGCTGGTCGGGATTTCTTCATCAGCTCGGAATGGCGATCTCCCACAGCCAGCACCACAAGCACGGGGCTTATTTGCTCGAAAATCTCGACATGCCGGGTTTCTCCAAGGGGGAGCAACAGTTTCTCGCCACCTTGGTGCGCGCGCACCGGCGCAAATTTCCCCTTGACGAGATCAAGGAGATCCCGAAGCAAAGCGTGGAAGCGACGCGCCGTTTATGTATAATCTTGCGCCTGTCGGCACTACTGCATCGCTCCCAGAACCCCAAGCCGCTGCCCCTGATCACGGCGAAGGTGGACGAATCCAAGATCGGGCTTGTCTTTCCTCCAGGCTGGTTGGATGAACACCCGCTGACCCGGGCAGACCTGGATCAGGAAGCGGCCTATCTTGAGGCGGCGGGATATGCGCTGAGGTTTAGCTAGCGCTGCCAGACAGCTCCTCTAACAGCATTTCCTGCGCGGCGCGTGGCTTGGCGTTACCGGGGTTTGCGCGGCGGTAAGACCCATCGATTTGCAACAGCCAGGCTTGAGTATTGTCCGCCAAGTGATGCATTAATCCTTGCTTGATAATGCGCTCTTTGAGGCGTTTGTCCTCAATAGGAAAGCAGGTCTCGATGCGACGGAAAAAGTTTCTCTCCATCCAAATGCGGTGGGAGCGCCCTGGTCCAAACCCCGCCCCCGGCGATCGACGCCGCGCACCTCAGGGCGGAACTGACGCTGCACATCGAGAGCTACGGGCACAACTGCAGCGAGCGGCGCAAGCTGTCCGGCTTCGTGCTGGGTCGCGCAGCACGACCGGCCACTCTACGCGCACGCCTTCGGCTTCGCGGATCGCGAGCGCCGGGTGCTGGCGACCGCGGACACCTTCGTTCCGGATCGCTCGGTCACCAAGCAGTTCACCGCCGCGGCCATCCTCCTGCTGGCGCAGCACCAAAAGCTCGCCGTCACCGACACGATCCGTCTGCCGGACTACCCGGCGGTCGGTGCCACGATCACGATCCGCGCGGTGCGGGCGTGATAGTTTCCTGTGCCCAGGTGAACATAGCGCCGAGCTCTGCGCGATTACCGCGGGGGAGGACCGGTTTCTGGACCGGTTTTGAGGCTTCCTCCAAGCGCAGATGCAGGGGTTCGGCGTTGCTAAGCCGAACCAGTGACGTGCGGGTCGCACCGGGCAGGGAAAACTCTCCGCGTGCAGCAGCGTGGGATAGGAGGCGGGCAAAGTGGCGATTGGCGCGGCGATGGTGTAGCTTATCGCTCACGATAGGATACTCCACGCCTTCCGGGCTTCGCATCACGACCCGCCAGGCGCCGCCCGGCCGTAGCTCCATTTCGCAGACGGGTTCGTGAAAGTGTGCGGCCCCCACCATTGCGCCATCTCCTACGGATCAGTCCACGCCTTGAGCACACGCGCAGCGGCGCATCGAATGTGCGCGAAATCAGGCAATCACGATCCGTTGTTTCTATGGTGTCAGTCTTCGTCATCGCGGCGTCGGTGTGTTATGAAAAGCATTGATATGTTTCATCGCCTGCCATAAATGACGTACTCGTCAACGAGGGACTCAGAACCTCGACTAGAAAAGCGCCCAGTTTTTCTATCCCTGCCCGCAGGTAGGATTCGACGGTGCGAACTTTCTCGCGTGCGCAATTCCACCCGCTCAAAACCAGTTTCACGAAAGAGAGATGCGAGCATCTGCACTAAAGAAAAAGTCCGCCCGTCCCGGACTGTGTTGGCTACTGCATAAGCAGCAACGCCTTTGGGCGACAGCACTCGCCTCACCTCCAACAAGTGGGTTCGCATCGCGACGATATAGGCGCGAAGAGATCGACCTTCTATTGTGTCCTCACCTCGAAAGTCTCGCCGATACCAATTCGTCATGAAAGGCGGCGGAATGAACCCAACGCCATCGCGCGTAACTCCGGAGGCTTGACCGATCTGTCGGTGTCGCGGTTTAGGCCATCCAAAGGCAAGATAGCTAAGGCGGTGAACGTCAAAGTAATCATACATCGTCTCGTAAGGAGGACTGGTGAGGATTGCGTCGATGGAATAATCATCGAAGGGCAGTCTTCGAGCATCCCCTAATTGGATCGAAGCAGAAGTGTCTTCTTGCCACCTTGAGCGTTCTACATCGCAATCTCGGCTCAACTTTGTGACGGCTCGCAGAAAATGTGGACCAATTGGTGACGGCTCGCGGGAAGGATCGATTTGAGGTCTTATCGAGCCTGACAGCCACTTGGAACAAGGCCTTAACGCTGAAGAAACACACAATCTTAACCAACGCTTGAGCTTCGCATCTAAAAGCGCGTCTATGTCCCTCATGTAGCAGTGGAGAGAAAAACAGTTTTCTTCGCCAATCCAATCGACCAGCGTTTCTGCAAATTGATGGAATCGTGGTTCAGTGTGTCCTTTTGCGATTCGTTTTGCGATTGTCACCGCTTCTTCCAAGTTTGGGGGAGGACATAACCGAGCCTTCGCTATGAGAACACCCAAAGTGGAAAGTTCAATACCCACCGAAGGTATTCCGGATTGTCTAGCGAATGCCAGCGAGCTTCCGGTTCCGGCGAATGGATCGAGTAACAGCGTTGG